>JAZQJR010000059.1:0-14008 GCA_045541715.1 Acutalibacteraceae bacterium | reverse complement strand
GGCTGCGATTTGCTTTCCTCCGCGACCTGCATGGATAAAATCGACACGAACATAATCTTGAGCTACGCGGGCGTGAAAAAGGCTAAATTTGCTTTCGTCATGGCGAGCGACTTTAACGCCGACGAGGAAGCCTGCATTAGCCACATCGAGGGTACCTTGCCGAGTTATCCGCTCTTTGTTAAGCCGTCGAATGCGGGTTCCTCTGTTGGCGTAAGCAAGGCCGCCAACCGTGAGGAACTCATCGAGGCGATAAAGGTTGCCCTTCGCGAGGACAGCCGCATCTTGATTGAGGAAACCATCGTTGGCCAGGAGGTTGAGTGTGCTGTTTTGGGCAACGACAACCCTATCGCCTCGATTTGCGGCGAGATTGCTCCGGCGAATGAGTTTTACGACTACGAGGCTAAGTATGTAAGCGACTCGAGCCTCTACATTCCGGCGCACATTAGCGACGAAATCTCCGAGAAAGTGCGCAAGATCGCCGTCAAAGCCTACAAGGCGATGGGTTGCGGCGGCCTATCGAGGGTTGACTTCTTCGTGGAGAAGGGTACTAACGAAATCTACCTCAACGAGATTAACACTTTCCCGGGCTTCACGTCGATTAGCATGTATCCGAAACTTTTCGAGAGGACCGGCATTCCGTTCGCGGAGCTGCTTGACAAATTGATCAATCTCGCGTTTGAAAGGGCAAACCTGAATGAATAACAAACCCATTGGCGTCTTCGACTCGGGTCTAGGCGGGCTGACGGCGGTCAAGGAGCTCCTCAAGGTGCTGCCGAACGAGAATATCATTTACTTCGGCGACACCGGGCGGGTGCCCTACGGCGACAAGAGCCATCAAACGATTTTGAAATATGCCTTGCAGGACATCGAATTCTTGAAGTCGCTGGACGTGAAAATGATCTTGGCGGCGTGCGGCACCGTAAGTTCCATCCTTGACGAGAGCAATGTGAACATCGACGTGCCATTCACTGGGGTTGTTACGCCTACGGCCGCTGCTGCTGCAAGTGCGACGCGCAACAATCGAATCGGGATCATCGGCACTACCGCGACCATTAAAAGTGGCTCCTATAAGCGCGAACTCCTCAAAATAAACCCGAGTTTGCAAATTGTCGAGCAAGATTGTCCGTTGTTTGTGCCGCTGGTCGAGAATGGCTTCACCGAGAAGGACAACAAGGCCAGCCTGATCATCGCGGAGAAGTATCTGGCGGTGTTCCGCGAGAAGAAGGTCGACACGCTGATTCTTGGTTGCACGCATTATCCCATCATCAGCGACATCATCTCGAAGGTCGTCGGCGCGGAGGTTAAGCTCATTGACTCGGGCAAGGAGGCTGCACTTTTCGCGGCGAATGCGCTAAACTTCTCAGAGAACTTAGCCAGCCGTCAAACTCAAGGCTGCTGCACATTTTATGTCAGCGACACCGTGAATAGCTTCTCGAAGACGGCGAGCGTTTTCCTCCAGCAGAACGTGAAGCAGAGCGTGAAGATGGTGGACATCGAGAAATACGCTGTGCCGGCTGAGAGGTCGTGCTAACGTGAGGAAAAACTTTTTTATTTCCATCGAGAGTCAACAAACCGTCGATGGGCAAGTCGAGACCACGAAAGTTTTTGCGCCGTGCACCTATGAGTTGAAGGACGGCCTTGCGAGGATTGCCTACGAGGAAGAACACGATGAGCAAAAAATCATCTCGTGCATAACCATAGACGAAGCTGACAAAGTCATAATCTCTCGCAAGGGCGCCTTCACGACGGAGCTAACGCTAGAAACGGGTAAGCGTCATACTTGCACCTACGCGACTGAATTTGGGACTCTGGAAATGGGCGTGCTGGCCAGCGAGATTAGGCAAGACCTCGCCGAGGATGGCGGCCAAGTGACGTGAAAATATTCGCTGGAGGTGGGCAGGCGGCCGTTGAGCGACAACAATGTGGCAATAACTGTAAAGGAGAAAATCGATGTCTAAAATAGTGTTGAAAACCGTCGCAGAGCTCAAGGAAATGCTCTCCGGCGCGGTGGCTAAGGCCGTAAAGGGCGGCGCCTTACCTAGTGTTGACGAGCCTTCCAAGTTCACTGTGGAGGTGCCGGCCGACAATAAAAACGGCGACTTCTCGACGAATATCGCTATGGTTAACGCGAAGAAATTCAAAATGGCGCCGCAGCAAATTGCGAAGGTCATTTGCGAAAATTTGAGCCTAGAGGGGACCTTCTTTGAGCGCGTTGAGATAGCTGGGCCGGGCTTTATCAACTTTTTCCTCGCCAAGGAGTTTTATGCCGCGATTATAGGCGACATTTTGGCGCTTGGAGAGAATTATGGCCGTTCGGACTTCGGACAAGGCAAAAAGGTGATGGTCGAGTTTGTCTCGGCGAATCCCACCGGCCCGATGCACATGGGCAACGCCAGGGGCGGCGCGCTCGGAGATTGCCTGGCGGCGGTGCTGGACGCTGCGGGCTACGACGTTGCGCGAGAATTTTACATCAACGACGCCGGCAATCAGATTGAGAAGTTTGGCCTCTCGCTGGAGACTCGCTATTTGCAGCTCTTGGAGGGCGAGGAGAAGCATCCCTTGCCCGAGGACAGCTATCACGGCGAGGACATCAAGGACCTGGCGAGCGAGTTCATTTTGCTCAATGGCGACAGCTACCTCAACGTTGACCCGGCGATTCGCCAAAAGGCCCTCATTGACTTTGCGTTGCCGAAGAACATCAATAAGATGAAGGCCGACCTCGCGAAGTACAATATCACCTTCGACCGGTGGTTCCACGAGAGTGACCTGCACAATAATGGCGAGATTCACGAGACGATCGAGCTTCTTCAGGCGCGCGGTATGACCTATGAGCTGGACGGCGCCGTTTGGTACAAGGCCACGGAGTTTGGCGCCGAGAAGGATGAAGTCCTCGTGCGCAAGAACGGCAACCCGACTTACTTCGCCGCCGACATCGCCTATCATAGGAACAAGTTTGTGAAGCGCGGCTTCGAGTTGTGCATCGACATTTGGGGCGCCGACCATCATGGTCACGTCGCCCGCATGAAGGGCTCGATGGACGCGATTGGCCTCGACGGCAGCAAGTTGGATGTGGTCCTGATGCAGCTGGTTAAGCTCGTAAAGGATGGCCAAATCGTTCGCATGAGTAAGCGCACCGGCAAGGCCATTCAGCTAGCCGACCTCCTCGATGAGGTATCGGTCGACGCCGCTCGGTTCATCTTCAATATGCGCGAGGCCAACTCACAGATGGACTTCGACCTCGATCTGGCCGTCAAGGAGGATGCGCAAAATCCGGTCTACTACGTCCAATACGCGCACGCGCGCATTTGCAGCATCTTGAAAGCCCTCGAGAAGGAAAATATCAAACCTCGTGAGTGTTCTGCTGAAGAGCTGTCTTTGCTTAGTTCGGGCGAAGAGAAAGATTTGATTCGCCACTTGGCAATGTACACCAGCGAGATCATCGAGGCCGCCAAAGGCTACGACCCTGCCAGAATCACGCGTTATGTCATCACTCTTGCCACGCTCTTCCACAAGTTCTATAACGCCTGCCGCGTGAAGTGCGATGACGAAAGTTTGATGTTCGCGCGCATTAGCCTGTGTCTGTGCGTCAAGACCGTCATTAGCAATATTTTGACGATGTTTAAAATCAGCGTGCCAGAAAGTATGTAAAAAAACAATCCGCCTCAGGACCGCACTATATCGCGCGGCCTTGGGGCTTTCTAACTCAAAAAATTAACTGTATGCGCTTATGTTGGAGTGGCTTGATCGAACATCTGGGCGCCGCGAGGCGCCGAAGGCCACCGTAGGCGGCCTTCAGCTAGCCTGGAGTTCAACAGAGTTGAACTCCAGGCCACAAAGAAAATAATATTTTCTTTAGCCTCGCGGCCCGGCCGAAGCAGCTAAGCAAAGAGAAAAATCTCACTTAGGCGAACTCCCGTTATTTTACTTTATAAACGCTTTCACATGTGAATAAGCTGGATCAAAATAATTCACCCCGGAACCGCACTATATCGCGCGGCCTGGGGCTTTTCTTCTCAAAGATTTAAGAGCCAGACTATTTTTCCTTCTTTACAAGCGCCTTCATCATGAAGTATTGCGTGTCCACGAGGGTTCTCTCGTGAAGTCCAGAGCCAATCACGCCGTAGCTGTCGTGCGCCTTGACTTCGAAAATCAAGTTCTTGCCTTCGACCTTAACCAGCTCAGACTCGCACCTAACGGTCGAGCCAACCGGCGTCGGACAAAAATGCTCCACGCTTATCGACTTGCTGATGGTGGTCATCCTATCGTCGAGGTGCGCAGTTAAGCTTTTGCACGCGGTAGACTCCATCAGCGTTATCATCGCCGAAGTCGAAAAGACCTCCACATTGCCGATGCCCATTTCCTTTGCGGTGTCTTTCGCCTGCACCGTGTAGGTTTGCTCACCTTTAATTCCCGCTTCCAACATAAAAACTCGCCCCTTTTTAGAACTGCCAATAAAGATGGATTAAATTGCACAAACATTAAAATTATATGGTAGTTGTATAGTTTTGTCAAGGGATTTTTTAGAGGAGGAGTGCCCAAGTTAAAGACAAGGCAAAAAACTCGTTAAACCTACGGCAGATTTAAGGTGAGGAAAGCGCTGTTAAAACTCACCAAACTTACTGTAGGCGTACACAAAAAAACGCATTATGGTTTGAAAGGTCTCCGATGAGCGAAAAAGCATTTGGAGTTGTGTTGAAGCGCGGCAATATATTTGCGAATGTCAGAATTGACGCTTTCAACTGCAAGAAGGTGTGATTTATGGGAGTGTCCCAAAAAGAAATAGAGCGAAAAGTATTTCTTTGACTTAAGAGCTGGCAGGAAGCATGCGCTCTTATCATTGGCTGATTAGAGGAAGTTTTTCTCTAAAATTTACGCATCAAATGTTATAGCAGTTTCGCATTTATTTACTCAATATCTTCATTTAGGACACTCCAAGTTTTTGGAGGAAGTTTAGTTTCTCAGGTTCCATTTGAAAGCCAACAAGCTGTTTTGTGGCGCGGTTTACCGCGCTCCAGAGCCAGATGTTTTTTTATTTATGTACAACTCATCGAGCTCCAAGACCTCGACTTTTTCGTCGTTTTGGGGAACTTTCTCTAATTTTACACCAGCTTTTGGTGGAGTGTTTTCCAAATAATCAAATGTGATATAGTAGAAAGAAAAGGACGGTATAGATATGTACAAATGCAAAAAGTGCGAATCAAATGAATACGTAAAAGCCGGTTTTGTAAAGGGTGAACAGCGCTACAAATGCAGAAAATGTGGCAGCCAATTTGTGCCAATAAGCCATAAAATAAGAAGTAAACAAGAAAAAACTCCTGGCAGTTTGGATGTATGTATACGGATATTCCTTTCGAACCATTGACAAGTTTTTTAAGTCAGCGTTCATTCGGCGTTCGTTTGGGTGAAGAGTTTTGCGGAAAAAAATATTCCAAACCGACTCCAATTGACGATAGCGTAGCGATTGAACTCGATGAAATGTGGCATTTTTGGGGAGTGCCCTATGCGAGTTGATTTAGAGCCTTATTGCGCAAAATTTATTGGCGTGAAAAAGCGTAGTTGCGATATTTTCTGAGAATGCTGGTTTCAAATTTAAAAGAAAAAATGGCCAACTGCACGTAAAGGGCACTCCCCTACATTACGCCTTTACGCCGCAGGTCCAAATGCTTTTTTTGATCACTTGAAACAGCTAAGGCTGTCTTCAAAAATTTTGTTAATGCGTTTAATCTATTTGCTCGCGCTAAAAAGAATTTTCCGCAGCTGAAATCCGCTTTTTGTCTCTCGAGCTTTATTTAAATGCTCAGCTAGGGCACTCACCATTTTTTTACGCTCAAAAAAAGACGAGTTTGGATCTGGAAAGCGTATTGCTGAACAACAAAACAGCTCATCGATTGGGAGTGCGGCGCACAAGATGCTGAGACATTCAGAAAAATGTACGATCGATTGAAAAAGTGGAAAGTGAAGATCTTTTTTAGCGATCGACACAGCGTTATCGTGATTTTATACCACATAAACATCTAATTCAAACAAAAACAGGAACACATTTGTTTGAAAGTGACAATTTCCAGCAACGACACTGGTTTGCAAGATTTAGACGAAAAAAATGCTTGCGTTTCCCGATCAATCGAAAGGCATAGCTAAATTCCGGTATATGCAGGCAAATGCCTTTATAAAAACCAAATGATAAAAAGGATAAAAATAGGGGCTTGGCTTAATTCTTTCCCTCGGCAAAACTGTCGACATCTATGTAATGTTAGCAATGCCAATCGAAATTATTGATTTAACGATGTTCCTTTACGCGACTTTTCATGTCGATAAATCTATCGACATAGTTATTTGATCAACGCTCCAGAAATGCGTTTGCGAAGTACTAGAAATATCCTTTGAAGACGACAAATGTAAATTACGCACTGTAGAACGCGACAGGTTTGCAACCAACAAGAATGAAATTTACAGCGATATATGTCGGGCCTTCGGCGCCTCGCGGCGACCGAATAGATGTTCAAGCCGCTCCCACATATTTTCAAGTGAAAACCCACGAATCGCGAAAGTGCAACTCGTGGGCTTTTGTTTTGTGTGCTATAGAAAACTGTTATTTTCCGCAGCACTGCTTATATTTTTTGCCGCTGCCGCATGGACATGGATCGTTGCGGCCAATTTTCTCGGTATTTCTAACCGTACGATTTACCGGTGGCTCATCGGAAGGAGTAGTTGTTGGTGCATTGTTGTCATGACGCTCCGGAGCTTTATTCTTGTTAGGCAGATTGAACGTCAACAAGACCTTTACTGTGTCATCGCGGATTGCATCGTTCATTTCGTTAAACAACGTATCACTTTCGAAACGATACTCAACAACCGGATCTTTCTGCGCATAAGCTCTGAGTCGGATGCCTCGCTTAAGCTCTTCCATCGCGTCGATATGGCTCATCCAGTAGTTATCGACATTCTTGAGCAGAACAACACGTTCAATTTCACGAGTCATATCCGCGCCAAAGAGTTTTTCGCGCTCCTCGTACATTGCCAAAGCCTTATCGGTAAGTGTTTTTACCACATCATCAGCTTGGAGTTGTTTTAACTCATCATCAGAATAGTTAAGTTCATCCTCGTTAATCAACCAGCCGAGGAAAAAGTCGCGAAGGCCGACAAAGTTCCACGTCTCATCATATTTACTTGAAGGTAAATAAGTCAGAGCATTTCTTGCAATTGAGTCTCCCATCATCTTGAGGATTTGACTGTGCAAGTCATCACCGTCAAGCACCTGATTACGTTGCTTGTAGACAACCAAACGCTGTTTATCAATAACGTCATCGTATTGCAGAACGCTCTTACGTGAACCGAAATCGCGACCTTCAACTTTGCGCTGCGCATTTTCAATAGCATTCGTAACCATGCGACTATCAATCGGATCGTCTTCTTCTACGTTCAGTCTATCCATCCACTTTTGTAGGCGCTCGCCACCAAAGAGACGCATCAAGTCGTCCTCAAGCGAGAGATAAAATCTTGTTTCTCCGGGGTCACCTTGACGACCAGAACGACCGCGAAGCTGATTATCGATGCGTCGAGTCTCATGGCGCTCAGTACCGATGATTGCAAGGCCGCCTGCCGCAAGAACTTCTGCCTTTGGTCCTTTGATTTCTGCTTTGTACTTAGCCATCAAGTCATTGAAGACCTTTCTGGCCTCCAGAATTTGCTCGTTGTCGGTATCGGCAAAACCACTAGCCTCATTGATAACTTCATCGCTTATCTGCATGCGACGCATCTCGGCCTTTGCAAGATATTCAGCGTTACCACCGAGGCTGATATCCGTACCACGACCAGCCATGTTTGTCGCGATGGTAACCGCGCCTTTTTTACCGGCCTGAGCAACGATTTCAGCTTCTTTTTCATGATATTTTGCGTTCAAGACGGTGTGTTTAATGCCATTTTTCTTCAGAAGGTCACTCAAACGCTCCGATTTATCGATTGAAACGGTTCCGATGAGTACTGGTTGCCCTTTTTCATGATACTCTTGAACTGCTTTTAAAACGGCTTGGAATTTACCGTTTTCGGTCTTAAATACAACATCTGGCAAGTCTATTCTTTGTATCGGTCTATTTGGTGGAATTTCAACAACATCGAGCTTATATATTTCTCTAAACTCATCCTCTTCAGTCTTTCCAGTACCGGTCATTCCGGACAATTTAGTGTATAAACGGAAATAATTTTGGAATGTAACGGATGCCAAAGTTTTAGATTCACGCGCGACCTCAACCTGCTCTTTTGCCTCAATAGCTTGATGGAGACCTTCATTGTAACGACGTCCGTACATGATACGGCCAGTAAATTCATCAACTATTTGAACTTCGCCGTTCTCGACAACGTAATCGGTGTCTTTGATCATAACGCCATGAGCCTTGATGGCTTGATTGATGTGGTGCTGCAAGTTAATGTTATCCGCGTCTGTCAAGTTTTCAAGGTGGAAATACTCCTCAGCTTTACGAACACCATTTTGTGTAAGCGTTGCGTTTTTTGCCTTCTCGTCAACAATGTAATCGGCATCCTCGTAAAGCTCGTCCTGATCTTCTTTAGAATCGGTCTCGGCAACCTTGACCATTTTTAAGGTCTTCGCGAACTTATCAACTATATTATATAGCTCAGTTGACTTGTCGCCAGGCCCAGAAATAATAAGCGGGGTTCTGGCCTCGTCGATAAGGATCGAGTCGACCTCGTCAACGATGGCAAAGTTGTGGCCACGCTGGACGCGGTTCTCCTTATAGGTAACCATGTTGTCGCGCAGATAGTCAAAACCGAGCTCGTTGTTAGTACAATAGGTAATGTCCGCCGCGTAAGCTTTTTGCCGATCTTCATTTTCCATGTTTTGGCGAAGCAAGCCAACAGTTAAACCAAGATACCTAAACAGTTTGCCCATAAGCTCGGAGTCACGTTTTGCGAGGTAGTCGTTACATGTAACAACGTGAACACCCTTGCCCTCCAATGCATTCAGGTATGCCGGTAGTGTTTCCAGCAACGTCTTTCCTTCACCGGTGCCCATTTCGCTGATTCTGCCTTGATGGAGAATAATTCCAGCGATAATTTGTACCGGGTAATGCTTCATTCCGAGCACACGATTTGCGGCCTCACGGCAAACTGCAAATGCCTCTGGAAGAATATCATCCAGAGTTTCACCGTTTTGTAATCTCTCTTTGAAAAGCTTCGTTTGAGACTTGAGTTCTTTTTCACTCATCTTTTGATAAGTCTCTTCTAGCTCCAATATCTTGTTACATATCGGCATTACTCTTTTGACTTCTCTTTTGCTGTAGTTTCCAAACATCGATTTCAAAATGTTCATTTTATCACCTCTAAGATAGATTTAGGAGATTGCAAAAATTATAACACAAAAGCCCGAAAATGTCACGTCTTTTTTTATAACTTTTTTACAACCCAATTAATGTGGTATTGTTGCAATAAAAAATTTCATTTATTTGGAGGGTTCGCATATTTTCGGTGTTAAAATTGGCCCTTGTGAGTAAAAAATTTGGCACCCACCAAAAATATATTTCTGGCAAGGGTACCTGTTTAAATTTTGAAATTAGTTTTAACTGACCTCGCGAACAAGATACTTTCCAATTTTTTCTACGGCATTATTTTTGAAGATAATATTACCTTTTTCAAAAAGCCTCGTGGCCAAAAGTTTACTTTTCCCGACCAATTCGCCGTATTCACTTATAATTGCTTGTATTTTCGAAGAAGTTGAGCCATTCATGTAAAACACTGCATAATAAGATTCACTAGCCTCTATGACGGCACTATCGCTAAAATAAGACTGACTTTCATAGATGCGTTCTATGGCGCAAAATAGAGCCTCAGCGTCTTTAAAATGAAAAATAAAGGGTTTTGTGTTATTTTTGATTTTATATGTCTTTCTGTGGCGTTTAAGCTTGTTCGAAAGTAGAGTGATCAAAACAAAGCAACCATTTGTTTGCGGAATAGCCTCAATTAAGAGCTTGCTGTTATCGATAGAAAAACCAATTTCGTGTTCTGCTCGAATTAATAAGTTTTTAATAATCTCTCGTGAATAGTCATTTTTCCAATCCAATTGCTTAAATGTGATGTCAAGTAGAGCCATGTCTTCGTTCGAAAGGGCAATTAATAATCGCTTTTCGTCAATTTTATCCAAAATCATGACAACACCCCCTCACGTCCAAGAAAAAGTATCTTGTTATCATAATATTACGCAGGTCTCGCGAGTGCAATAGGATGTTGCTGGATGGGGATTTTTACAAAACAAATCAGTACGGATGTTGTTTGAGTGACCTAGATCGCGTTGTCAATAAACTTTTAACCAAAGAGCGAGGCATCTAGTAAGTGCCCAAGTTAAAGACACGGCAAAAAACTCGTTAAACCTACGGCAGATTTAAGGCGAGAAAATCGCTGTTTAAACCCACCAAACTTATTGTAAGCGTACACAAAAACACGCATTATGGCTTGAAATGTCTCCAGCGATCGAAAAAAGCATTTGGATTTGCGTTGAAGCACAGCGATGTACTTGCGAAGGTCAGCATTGACGCTTTCGACTGTAAATGTGTGAGATTTGTCACGGAAGAAAAAATGCTGTCCGCTATATGACACTTTTTGATAGCTTGGGTTTGCATCGGAATAGTAATATTTTGCTTTGAGTGCGCTGTCGACTAATCTTTGTATTCTTTGTTCACTTTTGTCGTACGCGACGCTAAAACCTACGATTTGTCGCGGTTTTCTTGTCACTAATGTTATCACGTAAGTTCTGTTTTTTTCTCCTTGGTTTAGGCAAAAAGTTCGTCCATTTCGATTACATCCACTGTTGGAGGCTTTTCCGGTACATGTTCCTGTTAGCAAACTGAATTTTCTGTTTTTTTATCTAGAGCGCATCGCCAATAAAATTTAGCTATATCGCACCAACGCCAAGCAAGACGATTGGCAAAAATAACGAGATTTCTTGAGTTATGAACGGCGAGAATATCATCTTCTTTTTAAAAGAACGCCTTACATAATTGACATAAATTGCCTTTTTATAATTTTAAGTACGGGTCTCATGTTTTTGTTGAACTCCAACGTTATTATTGTTGATTGCGGAAACACTCACGTTTTATTGACAATGCGCTCTAGTTTTTTATCCAGTTGTAAACCGCGGACTTATTTATTCCCCGCATCCGGCCAACAGCTCGGCCGCTATTCCCTTCGCAAAAGATTGCAATAGCTTTTTGTTTAAACTCCGTGCTGTAATTTAGAGCCCATTAACATAAACGAGTGACGAAGCAAAAAATCTGACATAATGGAAATGGGAATGGCCTAAATGAGGTATGGTTAAAAAATATTGATTTGTTTTGAGAATAAACAAAAGCATACCTCCTATCATTTGGCTGATTTGCAGAAGTGCTTCTCTTAAATATACATAAAATGGTGTCGCAATTACGCATTTGGTCACTCAATATCTTCATTTAAGACACTACCAAATAAGTAAAAAGCAATTTGAGAAAAGAAAAAATCTGATGTCGATTGAAAGAAAACACAAAAATATCGAACCAACAGTTCTTGAACACCTTGCTGTACATAGTGGAAAACGGTTGCAAGCGGCGAACAAAGTCTCAGCAAAAAACTGGAGATTTGAAGAGATCTTTTCCTGTGCGAAACTTCACTTTGTTTTTGCAGAATCTGGGCGCGACATGCTTGTCGGAGGCTCTCGACTAAAAGGGGACAAACAACGAAAATACACGCAGTTTGCGCGTCTGAAAGATTTGTTTTAAAATTTCAACTTTCAACGGAGAATAGCCATGATACACCAGAAGGCAGAAAACTCATAGAATTACGTGGCTTTAAAGCTGGACGCCATTTGCTCATGGAGCGCGTATACGAAGATGATAAAACAAGAGCTCTTGTCATTAAACAATGGCTTATTCCTGTTGTCCCTCCGAAAAAGAGGAGTGGCCTAAATCGAGATAATTCGAAAAATAAGCAGGCCTTTAAGGCAGAAAAAGATGATCCATAAATTTTAACAATACCACTCTACATTTTTCCGTTATCTTTCCTTTAGGCACTACCCGAAAAACAATATAAAAACACCGTGGGTTTACGATACGATGCTCTATAAACGACGTAATGAAGTCAAGCGTTTTTTTCTACGCCTTAAGCATTTTCGCAGTTTTTTACTCGCTACGATAAGCTGGATATTATCTACTCTTCTGCCCTTACGTTGACTTTAATTTTTGATGCTCTCTTTATGTGAGCAGGTTCTAATTTTATTCGCGAGTTTTTGGAAATATTTTGTTTCTCGAGCTCCAACTTAAAATCCGACAAGCCGCTTTGTGACGCGGTCTACTGCGGCCTATAGCCAGATGTTTTTTAAAACTTACGCACAACTAATCGAGCTCCAAAACCTTGACTTTTTCGTCTTTTTTAGAGATTTTCTCTAATTTCGAACCCGCCTTCTTTACCCAATTTATGATAGAACCATGGCTAACTTTAAGGATTCTTTCGATTCGCCTAAATCCATTTACTTCCAAACACAGCGGTATTGCTTTTCGCCGGAGATGCTCAGGGGAGCCACGCTGGCTTACTGTCTAGTGTTACCTGTATTTTTTGCACAAATATCGCTGCTTTTTACTCGCTTGTCGCTCCCGCATTTCTGGAATTTAAGTTATTTATCCATGCTTTCATTTTGCCCTGTGTATTAAGTTTTTGCAGTGCCATAAAAAGAAAAAGCTTGTTCGCGATGAAATCGGCTTTGCCGGTGGATTTTGTTTGTGGGAACTAAAATGCTCGGCTTTACCGAAAAAAGGTTGGATATATGACGCTTAAACGCGGTTGAAACTTGGATAAAGATAATTTGGGGCTTGCTTGTAGTTTTAGTCGCAGGCGCGAGGAACTATGGGGTTAGGAAAACTGTATGTGCGAAATGTCGTCGGCGACTTGCCGGTTTTGCGTTCAACAACAGCTATTTAAAGATGAAGAAATCACTGAATCAAGCAACGATGAGTGGTTGCCAGATTGAAATATCAGTAAAAAGTTCTTTTTTTTGCACTTAATATTGATGTCGTATCATAATAATGATATAATATTGATAAAGGAGTGATAGATATGCCATGTATTAGACCTGTTTCTGATTTAAGAAATAATTTTGCGGATATTTCTAAAGAAATTCACGAAACAAACGAACCTATTTTTTTAACAAAAAATGGATATGGAGATATGGTTGTTATGAGTTTAGATACTTTTGAGAAAATAAAATTTGAAAATGATATTTATTTCAAATTAAAAGAAGCTGAACTTGAAGCTAATTTGACAGTCAAAAGATACAATCATAATGAAATTTTTGGTGATTTAAGGAAAACTATTGAAGAGAAGGTGAAATAGCGGGGGGCGTTGATTAAATAACTATGTCGATAGATTTATTGACATGAAAGGCCGCATAAAAGAACATCGTCAAATCAATCATTTCGATGGAGCGGGAAACACAGCAAGTTTTCCGTCTAAATCTTGCAAACCAGTGTCTTTGAGGGAAGTTGTTACTTTCAATCAAATGCGTTTCTGATTTTGTTTGAATTAGACATCTAGGTGGTATAAAATCACGATAAATACTGTATCGATCGCTGAAAAAGATCTTGACGTTCCATTTTTTCAATCGCTCGTACATTTTTATAAATGTTTCACCATCTCGCGCGCCACATTCCAAATCGAGAGCTGTTTTGTGGTTCTGAAGTAGGCCTTCCAGATCCAAACTCGTCTTTTTTTGAGCGTAAAAAATGCCACATTTCATCGAGTTCAATCACTACGCTATCGTCAATTGGCGCCGGTTTGGAATAGTTTTTTTCCGCAAAACTCTTCACCCAAACGAACGCCGAATGAACGTTGACTTTAAAAAACTTGGCGATGGTTCGGAAAGAATACCCATGTGCGTACATCCATACCGCTAAAAGCTTTTCTCGTTTGCTCCTCCCTTTATGCCTTGAGAGAACAAATTGGCAACCGCATTTTTTGCACTTGTAGCGCTGTTCAC
>JAZQJR010000058.1:0-2447 GCA_045541715.1 Acutalibacteraceae bacterium | reverse complement strand
GGGTAGAGGGGAACGCCTAAATCAAGCAGTGGGGCGCCGCGAGGCGCCGAAGGCCCGCAGGGCCTACGGCCATCCAAGAACACAACAGTGTTGGGTTCTTGGATACACCGAAAATAAATATTTATTTTCGGTGGCCTCGCGGCCGCAACGGCTAAAGAGAAGACCTCGCAATCAAGGACCTCCTTAAATCTTCCCCTTGCTAACTAGAATCGTAACCTCCGCGCCGACCTCGACCTTCTCGCCAGCCTCGCGGCCCTTGTAGCCAATTAAACTCCCAGGCTCTACGCTGCTATTGTAGATGCTCTCTTGCACCGGCACAAAGCCCTCCTTGGACAACTTTGCTGCAGCTTGCGACAGCGAAAGGCCCGCTATCTTTGGCAAAGCGCGATATTTTGACCCCTTGCTCACCGTAACAACAATGTTTGTGCCTTTCCTGACCGAAGTGTCCGGCGCGGGCGTTTGCGAGACTATCTTACCGGCCTCGATTTCATCACTGAAGACCTTCTCCGAGAGAAAAATGTTGTAGTCGCCAGCCTCGCTGCTAGCCTTTGCCTTCTCGAAGTCCTGTCCCACCAAGTCCGGAACAATTATATTGTCCACATTCGTCGGCTCTTGAAGCGAAAACTCATTTTGCACTGGCAAGTTTTCACTCTGACTGGCATTTTTTTTGTTCATAAAGAGTGCAAACATCGCCACGCACAAAGCCAGCCCAACCACAGTCGAGCCAACAATCCATCTAAGGTTATACCTTTTGTTGCGTTTAGTTACAGGCGCACTTCTTTGCAAATCAAGATCGTCACGACTCAAGTATTTAGCCGAGGTCTCCGTCAGCTCATCACGCAAAGCCTCAAAGGCTTGCGTGCGCTGTTGGGCATTGACCTTAAGTGCATTTGAGATAGCCGAAACGACATATGGCGGGATATTTTTGAGCAGCCGCACCGGAATGAGCAAGCGATCGTCAACGCTACGCTCTGAGGCATCCTTTGGCGCAAAGCCGACCAGCGCGAAGAACAATGTCGCGGCAAAACCATACACGTCTGTGGCCTGCGTCAACTCGCAGTTTTTAATGTATTGTTCAGGCGCGGTAAAGCCTCGTTCGAACTCAAAAGTCGAATAAACTCCGGCTTGCCGCAAATTGTGCGTTGAAAAGTCCGATATATAAATCTTGCCGTTCTTCCCGACTATTAGAGATTTCGGCGTTACTCCCAAGTGCAAAACTCCGGCCTGCTCAAGCCTACCAAAAGCTGAAACAACGGGCATAAACAAAATTTTTGCAGCTTCCCAGTCGAGCGGCTTTTGGTTGCGTTCAACCAAGTCATATAGCAAAATTCCCTCTACCTGCTCTGAGACGACGTACACCGTGCCGTAGTCTCGAAAAATGTCGTACACCGAAGCAATAGCCTCAACGTCTCGTACCTTCGCCAACATACGAAAATAACTCAAAAAATCGCTTCTCAAGTGCTCAAATTTATCTTCGCAGCTTTCCTTCGGCGAAACTGTCTGTCCATCCTCCGCGCGAAAACAAATATTCATCGGGAAAAACTCCCGAATATGAACTTTTGAGTTGTTTTTTGCATCAAATCCGATATAACAAACGGACTCTGCATTCTCAGAAATTTTATTGCCAAGTACATATTTACCCTGCAAAATCAAATTCTCGTTCTCCGTCGAATCATTAACGTACCCGCAAAAAGGGCACCTTTTTAAGCCTCCTTTATCGCTCATACAATTTTTACACAAGTTTTTAAAGTCTATCACGTAAACCTCCAAGAAGAAATCTTAACATCGTATCTCTATTTTACATGATATCGGCTCTAAAAAACAGTTGTCCCAAAAAAGAGTAGCCCTCTTGCGAAATTAAGAGAGGTGTTCAAAATTGCAAATACCAGCAATCAAAGAAAAACGTAGAGAAAAGCGTTTTCTTCGGTTGCGATAGCATTCTGAAAGAATCCGAAATCGCTTAACTAAGGCGATTACATGCTCAACAGCGATACGTTTTCTTGAGATATTTCTGTTCTGTTTCCGGTCTTGCTTCGATAAGGTGCGATTTTTTGCTAGAACATATCATCAATAAAACTTGGGCGCACGTCCAAACATTTAACAAAAAAACAACAATAACATTCGATTTCAACAAAAAAGACGAGTCCTGTATTTAAAATTGCAATAAGTCAATTTATGTCAATTATGGAAGGCGTTCTTTTTTAAAAAAGATAATTATCTCGTCTTTCACAATTTAAGATATCCTGCTATTTTCACCAACTATCTTGCTTATTGTCGGCACAATATAGCTAAATTTTATTATTGACGCGCTCTAGACTTTTTCGGCAAAACGGAATTTATGTGCACTTTGTAAGTCCTTGATAGCCGCTATCTACCGTTAGTTGTTCTCCTGGTTTCAAGTGGATTTTGCTGCTTTTAAAGGCATTGCTAAACTCTGGTACATACCT
>JAZQJR010000057.1:0-6094 GCA_045541715.1 Acutalibacteraceae bacterium | reverse complement strand
AAGAGCCCATTGCTCAATATGCAAATCTTCTCGTATTATTTCTATCGAAGTAAAAAAATCCATAAGGTTCTCTATCTTTGTATCATACAGCTTGTTTGGGTTAATAGGGAATAAATAACCGCGGTTGGTTTGTCTTACTTTCGGTTTTATTATGTATGGCTTGTTATTTAGTTTTTCAATGGTTTCCGAATCAATATCGACGTTATTAGCCCGCATTTGGCAGGTATGGATACTGCACATAAAATTAAATTTGGGCTTACTGTCCGCCTTTTTTAGCCCTCCATTTTTGCGTTTAGCGGTCATAGTTAATTTTCTCTCCTAATTCATTCAATTGTTTTATGAGCAAGTCGTAGTTTATAAGGCATTTTTTGCCTACATAGATTGCAGGCAATTTACCTTGTTTGCTCATTTGCCTTAACGCGTGCTCAGGTAAAATACCAGTCTTTGCAATTTCTTTAATAGTCATCATTTTGGGTGCGATGTCTGCCATTTT
The DNA here is from genome assembly GCA_045541715.1 of Acutalibacteraceae bacterium. Lineage (GTDB taxonomy): Bacteria > Bacillota > Clostridia > Oscillospirales > Acutalibacteraceae > CAG-557. Next base: position 5,601 of record JAZQJR010000057.1, on the reverse strand, counting down.
CAGCTCTCCTTCGAGAATGTTTTTATGAAGTAAACGAAACCGATTTTTTAGTTTCTTTTACTTTATTGACACAATGTGCGATATGTGATATTATTTTAATATACTTTAAAGTATATTTCGATTGACCATTAATTTTGAAAATACATTTATGGAGAGTGAAAGTATATCAATGAAAAAGATTTACGGACAAAGAATCAGGAACGTTCTTCTTTTAAAAGATTTAACTCAAAAACAGCTAGCAATTAAACTGGCGAATAATGAAAAAAGCACACTTGCTTCAGACAAAGGCATTGAAGACTTGACAGATAAATACGTTAACCTGGTTAATCGATGGGTTAACTTCAAGGCTGAGCCTGAATTAAAAAGCCTACAGGCTATTGGGGACGTTTTAAACATCGCTGATAGCTATTTGGTTGGAGAAATTCACCGTCCCGTTGCGAAATTCTTCGAAGGTGAAGAACGGGACCGGTGGGATAATTTTGTAAAAGAGCTGCATTTATTTAAATTTATAGAACAGGATTTAAAATACAATATTGATTACATAGTTGAAGATGGAAATGGAGGTTCACGTCCGGTATTTTACCAAATTTTAGATTTTACTAGATGTGTACTAAGTAAGTATTTAGATGATATTGGAGCGAAAAAGAAGATGGAAGCTAAAGAAAGCGAGGACTAATGGCTAATATACAAGAGCGAAGAAACAAAGATGGAAAACTTATATCTTTCTCAATACGTGTTTTCCGTGGTCGAGGTGCTGACGGCAAGCAATTAAAACCGTACACTACAACTTTTGATGTTCCGGATAGTTGGAGTGAAAAAAACGCAAGAAAAAAAGCTGAAGCTTACGCCGCGACTTTTGAGAGAGAATGTAAAACGGGAGTAAGAAGTGACACAAAACAAACCTTCGCCTCTTACTGCGATTACGTTATAAACTTGAAAGAGCAACGGGGAATAAAGCACTCAACTATAATTAGATACAAAGCACTAACAGCTCGTATATATCCGGAAATAGGGCACATTAAGCTGCAAGACTTGCGGCCCCATAGCCTTAATGAATTATACACCTCTTTATCTGCCGATGGCGTAAACAAGCACACTGGAGGTAAGCTAAACAATAAAACTATTATTGAACATCACCGTTTAATATCAACCGTCTTAGAACAGGCAGTAAAAGAAGAATTAATACCATTTAACATTGCCGCTCGGGCATCACTTCCAAAGGCTGATAAGAAAGAGGTAAATTATTTTCAGCCAGAACAAGTAAAATTAATACGCGAAGCACTAGAAAAAGAGCCCATTAAGTGGAAAACGCTTGTTCACTTATTTTTAGTTACAGGAGCAAGACGAGGGGAAATATTAGGTTTAAAGTGGGACAAGATTGATTTTGAGAATCGTACAATAAATATATCAACTTCTATTCTGTATTCTCCTGAACGCGGCGTTTATGAGAATACTCCAAAAACACTTAAATCCAATAGAAAAATAAGTTTACCAACTGAAACAATTGATTTGTTAACGCAGTACAGAACGTATCAGTTAGAGAAGCGGCTCATGCTAGGTTCGTATTACCAAAACAAAAATGGCATTGCTAACATTACATAGATGTCGACAGTTTTGCCGAGGGAAAGAATTAAGCCAAGCCCCTATTTTTAGCCTTTCTATCATTTTGTTTTTATAAAGTCATTTGCCCACATATACCGTAATTTAGCAATGCCCAAAAATTTTGTTTTTACTCAAGAAAACGGGAGACCGTTAAATCCAAACAGCGTCACGGCTTACCTAAAGAGATTTTCAAAAAAATATAATCTGCCACATATAAACGCGCATGCGTTTCGACATACGATGGCCAGCATGCTATATTATAATGGCGTTGATACGGTATCTATTTCTAATCGATTAGGACATGCTCAACCAAGTACAACAGCTAACATTTATGCGCACGTAATTGAACACTCAGACGAAAAGAACGCCGAAATATTATCCGATATATTTTTGAAAAACGCATAGCTTATGGCATGCCATTTAGACACCGCTGCATACACTACTTACAATTCTTTAAAAGGCCAAAAGAACATAGCTTTGAACAAACAAACTTTAAAGCCATCAAAGCTTTGTTACTTGAAACTGACACTTCTGCAAGTTATATTTAAGTTGAATTATTGTTGAATTAATTAATGTTTTTACATAAAAGAAAAGCCGCCTGAATCACTTCAAGCGGCCTTTTTTCTAGGGTTGTAGGAGTTGTATTCAAAACAATTGCATCCGGGTTATAAACTCTAAAAACTTAGCATCTGTGACATGTTCAACACTTTCTCTAAAGGCGGTTTCAATCGATTTCATTTCAAATTCTGTGAAGCTCATATAGTGCTCTCCCTTTAAGTTTTTTCAATCAACGCCAAAATATTGTTCAGCCGGTCGCGCTTGAGCGTTATCAGCTTTTTGTGTTTCTTCAGCATCGAGAGTCTATCAAAATTCGGGCTTTCCAAGATGGCCTTAATCTGTTTTAGCGGCACGTCAAGTTCTCGAAAGAATAAAATTTGCTGCAAAGTTTCCAAGGCTTTATCGTCATAGAGCCTGTACCCGGATTCTGAAATTTCCGCTGGCTTCAATAGGCCGATTTGGTCATAATAGCGTAACGCACGCGTGGTCATACCGGTCAAACTCGCAAGTTCATTTATCTTTCTCATGAGCGAACCCTCCTTTTGATATTTCCATTCTACAAGTTGACATAACGTCAAAGTCAACACTAATTTTCAACTTTTTTCAAAAAGTCTGCAGACACGCCCCCCCAGCCCATAGAGGACAAAAAATTCGAGAAATAGAGTTTATTTCGGCAATACTTAATAGTATAATTGAAGTGACATTACGCGTGGAGGCGACTTTATGAGCGATAGGCATAATGGAATGGGCCCTTGGAACGAGAATGAGCTCAAGCAAGAGACTACCTCGAGCGAGGCCGAGAAAGATATTTCCTCGTGGTCGGGTAGCTTTGACTATGTAGACGAGAAAGCACTAAGAAATGAGCTTAAGGGTATGGGGCATTCTCATTACATGGAAGAGAAGCCCGAGAAACAACATAAACATTGTCATTGCAAAGTGGACGGCTGCGAGGATCAACCTAATACTGAGGAAAGTGGTTCTATTAAAGCGAAGAAAGACCCAGACAGAGGCCTCAAGATATTTCTAATATCGCTGATGGTGATTATTGGTTCAGTGGCGTTAATTTTCGGTGCATCAGCATTTACATCATTTTTGTCGAGTGACTCACGTTTTAACTTCTTTAAGCAAAATAGCAACGACAATCAAGAGTCGTCAGCGGTTTTCAGCACAAATGACATTCCCGAGGGCGATGGCGCTAAAAGTGCCGAGGAAATTTATCAGAAAATCGCACCATCCATTGTGGGCGTCGTGACGTATAATCCGTCTGCCGGGCTGATTTCCTCGGCGACTGGCCAGGGTTCGGGCATCATCATGAGCGAGGATGGTTATGTCGTCACCAACGCGCACGTGATCGGCAACAGCAACAAGTACAACGTTTCCGTCGTCACGAGCGACCACAAGGAACACACCGCGAAGGTTGTTGGCTACGACACGCGTACTGACTTGGCCGTTTTGAAAATCGAGGCTTCTGGCCTTACAGCCGCTGAGTTTGGTAACTCAGACCAGCTGGCGGTTGGCGCAACCGTTTTAGCCATCGGTAACCCAGGTGGATTGGAGTTTTCAAACTCACTCACCAGAGGCATAGTTTCCGCGCTAAATCGAACCGTAAAAGCCTCGAATAGTACCGTTAAGTATATACAAACTGACGCCGCGATTAACCCTGGCAACTCTGGTGGCGCGCTTGTAAATGTCTATGGCCAGGTCATCGGCATCAACACGGCGAAACTCAGCGAATACGAGGCAATGGGGTTGGCAATTCCAAGCAACACCGCCAAGACGGTCATCGACGATATCCTCAGCAAGGGCTACGTCACCGGCCGCGTCAAGATGGGCATAACTGTGCGTGCGCTTTCGGCCTACGAGGCGCAAATAAATAACGTCCCGCAAGGCCTTGTTGTTATGGAGATTACCAACGGCAATAATTCTGGCACCAACGGCCTAAAAGCCGGAGACATCATCACAAAATTTAACGGCGTAGATACTCGCTCAACCTCTGCCTTATATACGGAGTTATCCAAGTGCTCCCCCGGCACAACCGCACGGCTAACCGTGTATAGGATGGCCACAATCCGCAGCGAAGAAGGCTCGACAATAGAAGTCGATGTGACTTTAATCGAGGATAAAGGCGAGGCGCAGTAAATGAAGAAGACCCGGCTTATAGCCGGGCTTTTATTGTTTGCGTTAGAAAACATCAAGTTATCCTATTTCTCGGGAGCACCCTATAGAAGCATTTATGATATACTAGACCTCTTGCGAAAATAAATATGCAGCGAAAACATGAAAAACATCAAATAATTCAGTAGCACAACTAACGGAAAATAGCGGCTATCAAGGACTTACAAAGTTGTACGCAAATTCCCTTTTGCCGGAAAAATCTAACAAAAAATCATACCTTATCGACGCAAAACTGAAAACAGAACAGAAATATCTCAATGAAGCGTATCGCTGTTGAGCCTGTGAGCGCCTTCGGTAAACGAGTTCGCAACAGAAGGAAACGCTTTTCTTTTCGTTTTTCTTTGATCGCTGGTATTTGCAATTTTGATCAACTCTCTTAATTTCGCAAAAAGGCTAATGTTAAAGCGCAGAAATAAATTGCAGCAAATGCATAAAACACTATTGAATTTTAATTAAAAATAGATTATAATAAGTTCATTGAAAGAAAAAGGAGGTGAATTTATGTTTAAAAATGCAGTTAAAAAAGTTGCTGCAATAAACTTAATTTTCTCGCTTTGTGTACCATTTTGTTTTGCTTCTGCTCAAAAAATGCCACCGAACCTATTCGTCCCAAAGAACTCAGGTGGAAACAGAACAAATCGGCAAAATGTGAGAGATTTTCAACCGTTTTTAAGAGCTATGCAACAAGCTGCTCAACAACGACACTTTGCTGCAGTGGAGAAGCTTTACAATAGTCCTCTACAACGTATCGTTAATTTATGCGGCTACCCTATACAGTCTTCAAGAGACCTTGCCTATGTTGTTATTACACTTGAGCGCAATCCTATAGAGGCTTTCTTTCGTCTTAAAGAAGTTTACAAGGAAATAATTAAGGCTACGCCCGAAGATGTAGCCGAACTGGTTGCGTACGCTATACACGACATCTACATGATGGATGATGATCAGTACAAAGACTTCTTAGGAAGTTTGCTTCGAGGGTTTGGTGCTTCTGAAAACGTGCTAGCGCCTTGCGTCAACGCTCTTTTCGAAGAATATAAGTCAAAATATCCGAACTAACTTTTAGTTAGCAGTAGCGCCCGCGCGATATAGTGCGGCGCTATTTTTTTGCCTACACTCATAAAAGTGCCAGCTCTAAGATACTAATTAGGGTAAGCACTTTTAAGGAGGAATATTTTTTGGCCACAGGATACATCGTCGTGAATGTCTACACCTCGCGAGCGCAAATTCCCATCCGAAACGCACAAGTGTCAGTGACGGCAGAGGGCG
>JAZQJR010000056.1:0-8274 GCA_045541715.1 Acutalibacteraceae bacterium | reverse complement strand
CCCTGCGGGGCCTTCGGCGCCTCGCGGCGCCGCTGTTGCTAGCAATTTACTCAAGGCACTCCTTAAATTTTTTCACAAATTCTAAGTTTTGCACTTCTGCTTCTAGGATTTTCTTCCACTTCTCGAGGCGAGGCCTCAATCACTTTCCTGTTAACTAATCTTGCGCGAGGCTTCTTATGGCAAACACAAATCGGGAATTCAGGCGGACAAGTACAGCCCTCGCACCAGCTGGCCATTTTCTTTTTGACGATTCGGTCCTCCAGTGAGTGGAATGTAATTACCGCAAGTCTGCCGCCCGGCTTAAGTATCGAGAACGCTGCATTTAAGCCTTTTGCCAGCACATCGAGTTCGGCATTCACCGCGATTCGCAGCGCCTGGAAGGTTTTCCTTGCCGGATGGCCGCCCTCTCGCTTAAACTTTGCTGGTATCGCCGACTTAACGACCTCAGCCAAGTGGCCGGTAGTCTTGATTGGAGCAAGTTCTCTTTCCTTCACGATGGCCAACGCGATATTTTTTGCGAATTTTTCCTCGCTGTAGAGGCTGATAATTCTCGCGAGCTCCTGCCAAGACAGGCTATTCACCAAGTCTGCCGCACTTACTCCGGCCTGCGCCATTCGCATATCCAGCGGCGCATCGTAGCGATAGGAAAAGCCGCGCTCTGGCGTGTCGAACTGACGCGACGAGACTCCGATGTCCAAGAGAACCCCATCCACCGCCTCGATTGACAATTCTGCGATGAGCTTGTCCATGTTGGAGAAATTATCCTGCACCAAGATCGAGTTCGCATACTTCGACAACTTTCCCTTGAGGAAGGCAATCGCGTCCGGGTCCTGGTCGATGGAGATTAGCTTTCCCGATGTCAGGCGCTTCAAGATGGCCTCTGAATGACTTCCTCCACCGGCAGTGCCGTCGACGTAAACCCCAGCCTCATCGATCGCGAGGCCCTCAATTGTCTCCGTCAGCAAGACTGGTATGTGAGAAAAATTCATCGTGGCAATCCTTTCCGCGTCATAGGTCAAGCATGTCCATCGCCTCGGCGATGCTCTCCTGGGTCAGCTCTGCGTTGAAGTCGGACCACTTGCTGCTGTTCCAAATCTCGACTCTGCTGGACGTGCCGATAAAGGTGACTTCCTTGTCGAGTTGCGCGTGCTCCCGCAGCTGCTGCGGAATCAAGATTCGGCCCTGCTTGTCCGGAATGGCCTCTGCGGCGCCCGAGAAGAAAAATCTTTGCAAGCCTCTGGCCTTCGAGATGGGCAACGTTTTGATTTTCTCGACGAGCCTATCCCACTCATCTTGTGGCAAAACGAACAAGCAATTATCGAGGCCCTTCGTGATGTAAAAGAGCGCACCTAAGTCGTCGCGGAACCTCGCGGGCACCGCAACACGGCCTTTTGCATCGATATTATGTTGGTATTCGCCAATCAACATAACGGAACCTCCACCGCGTAGAAACAAGCAGTTTTACACCACTTATCTCTACTTTGCCCCACCTTTCACCACTAGATAAACTTATTATAATACACGCTTTTTTCGATTGCAAGCATTTGTGTAATTTTTTTTTGCATTCGCCGCGGCAATATTGTATATTATGTGTACGAGGCGAACTTAATTGTCTCCAAAAGAGGTAATCCCGTTTTGTGGATGTTTACTCAACGCCCGGCCTAAAGCGAAACTCAGCACATTTTAAAACAAAAAGGCACTCGTAATGATGTAACATTTTACGAGTGCAAAAATTAATATTGTTGGAGGAAATCGCCCACTTGAGCTCGCTCCTTTTGATTAGCCGCAGCGGGCCGCGAGGCCACCGAAAATAATATTTATTTTCGGTGTGTCCAATAGCTCAACTATGTTGAGCTATTGGATGGCCGAAGGCCCCGCGGGGGCCTTCGGCGCCTCGCGGCGCCCAGGTCTGATCAAACCATCATCATATTTCCCCAAATTAGCCAAAGGAGAAATTTTCGTGTCAAATTTAATCGGGAAAGTCCGCGCCGCAGTGGACACCTACAGCATGATAGACGACTCGGACAAAATTGCGGTGTGCGTCTCCGGCGGCAAGGACTCCATTTTTCTTTTGTGGTCGCTGTCGCAACTTCAAAAGTACTATCCAAAAAAGTTTACTCTCGCGGCTATAACCATCGATCCTTGCTTTAACGGTAAGCAGAGCGACTTTTCAGCAGTAGAAGAGTTCTGTGCGAGTTTAAACATAGGGTATAAAATCAAAAGAACTCAACTTGGAGACTTAATTTTTAAAACGCGCCAAGAGAGCAACCCTTGTAGTCTTTGCGCCCGCATGCGCCGAGGAATGCTGCACGACATGGCAAAAGAGCTTGACTGCAATAAAATCGCGCTTGGCCACAACCTGGAGGACTGCGTCGAGACCTTCTTCATGAACCTTCTAAATGGCGGCAAAATCGGCTGTTTCTCCCCAAAAACATACCTCTCGCAAAAAGACTTACATATGATTCGTCCGCTCATCTTCTGCGAAGAAAATAAAATTGCCGCGTTCGTCGAGCGAAAAAGCTTGCCAATTGTCGAAAGTGCTTGCCCCGTCAACGGAAATACCCAGCGTCAAGCCACAAAGGAGCTGGTTCTTACACTAGAGCGGCAATATCCCAACTTGCGGCATAAAATTATAGGCGCCATGCAGCGGGCTAACATAGACGGGTGGTAGGGAGAACAATAGAGTTAATTAGAGCCTGGTTAGCGTAAAAACGCGACCAAGAAATATAAACCTGATACAATAAACACCCGAAAATAGATCTCTTGCGAGAATACATATGCAGAGTAAAATAGGGGCATTGCTAAAATTGTGTATATGCAGGTAAATGACCGTATAAAATCAAAAGATGAAAAAGGCTAGAAACCGTTGTTCAACTCCATTTTTTCATCGATAAAACTGTCGTTACCTATGCAGCTTTAGCAATATCGGTTTAACGATGTTCCTTTACGCGGCCTTTCATGTCAATAACTCTATTGATATAGTTATTTAACCAACACTCCCACTTTTTAGTTTATCTTTTTGAAAAACGGCATCCGCAATAATTTTGCCGATACAAATTATATTGCTTTGACAGCTCAATTGAGCGCTTGTAGCCGTTGCGTTTCTTAAAGTCTGATGGTAAGTAATTGACATTATACTCTGATGCCAGTTGCAGGCCGATTTCATTGAGCTTGTCGGCATTCTTGTAGGGGCTAACAGTAAGAGTTGTTGCGAAGTAGTCGAAGTTTTGGGACTTAGCGACTTCAGCTGCTTTACTTAAACGTAGATTATAGCACTTAAAACATCGCTCAGCACCTTCTTTGCAAGTTTCTAGACCTTGTGCAAGCACTTCAAACTTTTCCGGCTCATATACAGCTTCTATGAGTTTAACCTTTTGTGAAAATCCCATCTCAACAATAAGCCGACGCAGCTCATTTAAGCGAAACATATACTCATCTTGCGGTGAAATATTTGGATTGTAAAAACACGCCGTAATATCAAAATGCGGCGCGAGGTATTCCAGCACATAACTGCTGCAAGGGGCACAACAACAGTGCAGTAGCAGTGACGGCCTTGTCGTTGTCCCTTTGAGTTGTTCAATTTTTTCGTCGAGAAGCTTTTGATAGTTAGGTTTCATCGTTTGTATCTCATGGCAAAATAATACTACTTTAGCTGCAGCAAGGCTTCCTCGATCAACTTTGCGGCATCTACATTGAATTTTGTTCCATTCCTGTTGCAGTGAAACAGGAATTTATCGTTTTGATCTGGTACAACTGTTAAGTTTTCGCTATGGAAAAGCGCAAGATAAGCTTCGGCTCTGCTGTCCTCGACAAATCTGTCAAAAATAAGTGGCTGAGCAAGCCTTTGTCCTCTTGCACGCTGTTTTATCCTCTCAACGATATCGGCTTTTATGTCGGCTGGCGCTTCCAGGGCTATTTTAATGAGATTTGCAACGCTTACGTCAAAACGTTCTCCTTGTTCATCAGTGCAATGGAAAAGGTTAGGAATGTTCTTGTCTTCTTCGGGTTTGATCTTATTATCCTTGAGAGTGTAATAGAGAATCCCTTTTGTAGCGTCAGCAAGGGCGTCAAGATCAGCTTTTTTGGAGGGATTGACGTGCTTCAGTTGATCTTTTATATGTGCTACGACCTTCGAAACAAAGCTGTATCTTTTATCCATTTCAAGCGCGGTTTCAATTAGGTTATCAACGCTAACATCAAAAGTTTCTCCTTTGTCATCAGTGCAATGAAAAAGGTTAGGAATGTTCTTGTCTTCTTCGGGTTTGATCTTATTATCCTTGAGAATGTAATAGACAATCCCTTTTGTAGCGTCAGCAAGATTGTCAAGAGTATCTTGCTCAAAAACAGTTATATTTCTCAATTGTTGTTGTATCTGCGCAAGAATAAGGTTTTCGATTTTTTTTGGAAGGCCAGCCGCCTCAGCAACATGTTCACATAAAGGTATATTAAAAACACTACTCGCCGCTGATGACGCAACGCCTAACCCAGCAGCAAATAGCAACCCAAGAGCTGGTGTCCTCAAAAACTTTCCCCCGCTTACGGACAATAATTCATCTTTGCTTAATTCCTCAATTTCAGAGTCCGCAACGGCAGTGAAATCATCTATCGTAAAATCAAGACCGTATTCTTTCGCTAACGGCAAAACATTTTTCGCAATAACTTCTTTTTCATTACATGGTTTTATATCAGTTTTAATGTTGCTCATTAATTCCGTAACCTCTCTTGCTAGCCTTTCGTCTGTTTTTATCAGCTCTAAAAATTTCTTTACATTTTTCGTCGACATACATTTGCCCTCACTTTCCCAGTTAATAAACACATTTGTGTTGCGCTATATATGTACACTAACACCAAAATACCGTCCCTGTTAAGGTTAACAGCAAATGAGAAAATTCTGTGAAATGCTATATTTTTGGTAGTGTCCTGATCGAGCCTCGCGGCCCGGCCAAAAGTAAGATCTTAAAAAGGGCACTCTATATGATTTTTCTTAACTCCCGCTTAACCTTCTCCAAGTCGCTGCAACTTAAGAGTGGCATAAGCTTGTTAATCTCGTCAATTGGCAGATTCCACCATCGTAGTCCCTCAAGCAATTCGATTAGCTCGTCGTCAAAGCGTTTGCGGATAACCCTGGCTGGATTTCCAGCGACGATCGTATAAGCGTCGACATCGGAGCCAACCGTGCTATTCGCACCGATGATCGCGCCGTCGCCTATCTTTACACCGGGCAAAATCGTGACATTCTGGCCGATCCAAACGTCGTTGCCAACGATTGTGTCTCCCTTGAGCGGCATTTCGGACATCGGTGGGGCTTCTTGCTGCCAACTTTTAAAGATGTAAAACGGATAGGTTGATGCGGCGTTCATCTGATGATTCGCGCCATTCATGATGAAATTCACACCGGCAGCTATTTGACAAAACTTGCCGATGATGAGCTTATCGCCGTTAAAGTCGTAGTGGTGTGTGACGTGACTCTCAAAATCGATGTCGCCAAAGTAGGTGAAATCGCCTACGATAATGTTTGGATTTTTGATTGTCGGCTTCACATAGGTGAGCGTGTTGACGCCGGGAATTGGGTACACCACATTCGGGTCAATCTGGATGTTTTCGGTCATAAGAAGTCTCCTTCAAGAGTTTTATCTTGGAGTGCCCTAAGTGAAAGTTTTCCATTGGTTGCTGCCACAACCGGGCCGCGAGGCTCGCTTAGGACACTCCTTTTTATTTAATTGTCTTGTTGAGAACCTCTGAATGAATCATCGCAATCACCTCCGCCAAGGACATCGCTCCGAGGTCGCCCTCGCTCCTCGAGCGCACAGAGACCGTGCCAGTTTCGACCTCCTTGTCGCCGATGACCAGCATGTAAGGCACCTTTTTCAGCTGAGCCTCACGGATTTTGTAGCCCATTTTCTCGCTGCGAGTATCCACACTCACGCGGATGCCGGCCTCTTTGAGCGCCTCTTGAATTTTCATTGCCTCCGGTTGAAGTCGGTCGCTTATGGGCAGAATTCTAACTTGTTCGGGCGCCAGCCACAACGGGAACGCGCCTGCGAAGTGCTCTGTTAGGATGCCGATAAAGCGTTCGATGCTGCCAAGCACCACGCGATGAATCATTACTGGACGATGTTTCTCGCCATCCTCACCGACGTAGGTTAGGTCAAAGCGCTCAGGCATTTGGAAGTCAAGTTGGATGGTACCGCATTGCCATGTTCTGCCAAGGCAATCCTCCAGATGGAAGTCAATTTTCGGCCCGTAGAAGGCACCGTCGCCCTCATTGATTTTATATTTCTTTCCAGAGCTGTCCAGAGCCTTCTTGAGGCCGTTCGTAGCGAGTTCCCATTGCTCGTCCGTGCCGAGGGATTCCTCCGGCCGAGTGGAAAGCTCAATGTGATACTTAAAGCCAAAAATTGAGTAAAATTTATCGATTAGCTTCATAACGCCGAGGATTTCTTTCTCGATTTGAGACGGCATCATGAAGATGTGGGCGTCGTCTTGCGTGAAGCAGCGCACGCGCATGAGACCGTGCAGGGCGCCAGAGAGTTCGTGCCTATGAACGAGGCCCAACTCCGCGACGCGCATTGGCAACTCGCGATACGAATGCGGCCGACTCTTGTACACCAGCATGCCGCCCGGACAGTTCATCGGCTTGATGGAGTGCTCCTGGTCGTCGATGGTCGTCGTGTACATGTTGTCCTTGTAGTGGTCCCAGTGCCCGGAGCGCAGCCACAGCTCCTTGTTCAAGATCATGGGCGTGTTTATCTCGACGTAACCAGCCTTATCGTGCTCCTCGTGCCAAAAATCCAGCAGCGTATTGCGCAATTTCATGCCGTTTGGGAAGAAGAACGGAAAGCCTTGTCCCTCGTCGAAGAAGTCGTAAAGCTCAAGCTCGCGGCCAAGTTTCCTATGGTCGCGTTTTTTAGCCTCCTCGAGGGCAGTCAAGTAGTTTTCAAGTTCGGAGCTCTTCGGGAAGGATATGCCGTAGATGCGTTGCAGCATAGGACCTTTTGCGTCGCCGCGCCAATAGGCGCCCGTGCAGCTGAGCAATTTTACAGCTTTGACCTGGCCGGTGGACATCAAATGAGGGCCCGCGCACAAGTCAACGAAGTCATTTTGCCTATAAAAAGACAAGGTTTTACCGTTGCCGGCGTGCTCCTCAATTAGCTCCAACTTGTACGGCTGATTTCTCTCCGTCATCAGCGCAACAGCCCTGTCATATGGCAACTCAAAGCGCTCAAGGGGCAAGTCTTCTTTTATGATTTTTTTCATCTCAAGCTCAATTTGCTCAAGGTCCTGCGCATTGAGCGAACGCGGCAAGTCAAAATCGTAGTAAAAGCCCTTCTCAATGGCAGGTCCTATCGCAAATTTAGCCTCCGGAAATAGCCTCAGCACGGCTTGCGCCAAGATATGCGCGCTCGTGTGCCAATAAGTCTTCTTACCAAGGTTGTCCTCAAACGTTAATATCTCCAGCGTAGAGTCTTCGTTTATGGCCGTACGCAAGTCGACGTATTTGTCGTTTAATTTTGCTCCACACGCCGCTTTATATAGGCCTGCACCCAGGGACTTCGCCACCTGCGCAATCGTTATTCCTCCCTCAAACTGCTTAACAACATTCCCCTTCAAAGTAACGTTTATCATCGCCTTCACTCCTTTGCATAATTAACGTTATGGTACCACCAATTATTGTCAAAGTCAATTGTGAGGGGGTGTTGCTTAAATAACCAAATGTGATATAATGGATAGAAAAGGATGGTATATAGACATGTACATATGCAAAAAGTGCGAATCGAATGAATACGTAAAAGCGTGATAAAAGCGCGAGTGTTGCTCAATTAACTATGCCAATAGGTTTATTGACATGAAAGGCCGCGTAAAGTAACATCGTTAAATCAATCATTTTAAGTGAACGTGAAACACAGCAAGTTTTCCGTCTAAATCTTGCAAACCAGTGGCATTGCGAGATGTTGCCACTTTCAATCAAATGTGTTTCTGATTTTGTTTGAATTAGACATCTCAGTGGTGTAAAATCACGATAAACACTGTATCGATCGCTAAAGAATACTTTTACGTTCCACTTTTTCAATCGCTCGTACATTTTTCTAAATGTTTCAACATCTCGTGCACCATACTCCCAATCGATGAGCTGTTTTGTTGTTCGGCAATACGCTTTCCAGAGGCAAACTCATCTTTTTTTGAGCGTAAAAAATGCCACATTTCATCGAGTTCAATCACTACGCTATCGTCAATTGGAGCCGGTTTGGAATAGTTTTTTTCCGCAAAACTCTT
>JAZQJR010000055.1:0-12641 GCA_045541715.1 Acutalibacteraceae bacterium | reverse complement strand
AGTGCTAAAAAGACCCCTAAATAGCCGCTTCATTTAACTTTTACCATCTGTAAAAATTGTGCCCATGTACGCGAATTTATGAAAACCACTCAAAGCGCGCCGTGAGGTCACCGCTGCTGCAGCTTACCTTCTTGACAAACCTCCGAAGCAAAAAGCCCCAACGCTAAAAAAGTCTCCCGGCAAAAGCCGGGAGCTGAAATTAATAATAAGGAGATTTACTTTATTCCTGCCTCATCTTTGCGAAGCAGTCGCTGCAGTAAACAGGACGATCTTCGCGGGGCTGGAAAGGAATCTTAGCTTCTCCGCCGCAAGCAGCGCATTCTGCAGAGAAGAACTCACGTTCTTGTCTAGCGGTGCCTCGACGTGCATCGCGGCACTCCTTACATCTTTGAGGCTCGTTAACAAAGCCTTTCGATGCGAAGAACTCTTGCTCACCGGCGGTGAAAACAAACTCCTTGCCACAGTCCTTACAGATGAGTGTCTTATCCTCGTACATTAAAAAATACCTCGCTTTGGATTGATAAAAAGTTGCCCTCGGACGGAGTTGCACCGACGCCTTTGATGACATAAAACCAACGCTCTTCTAAACTGAGCTACATGGGCACGCACATATAAATACATTTTACTCACACGGATATAATATGCAAGAATTTGTAAAAAGTTTTTCACAAAATTATTTTCCGATCAAGAAAATAACTTGAATTTATGATAACACAGCCGATCCCCAATGTCAATAAAAATCGAAAACTTTTTTCGATAAAATTATTTTAGATTTGACGAAATATATCTCGTGCAGCATTTTGCAACAAGCAAGCTTTTGAATTATATTGAAATTAAACATCGAAAAATCACATAATATATAAACAATAAAGTCTCGTTTGCAGCAACATTTTTTATGTGCTAAAATGGAGCTCTAAAATTCATGGAGTGTTCTATTTTAGAATTTTCTTTTTGGCTAGCCGCTGCGGGCCGCGAGGCCAAAGAAAATAAGTATTATTTTCTTTGTGCAGGACAATTCAACGTTGTTGAATTGTCCTGTGGCCGAAGGCCCTCCGGGCCTTCGGCGCCTCGCGGCGCCCAGATGCTTCCCCAAACACTACAAAAAATTAGCTTGGAGGCTTGAAACCTTATGATAGGAATAATTGGCGCCATGGACTTGGAAATCGAAAGCATAAAGAAGCTTATGGTGGATACAAAAGTTGAGTCCTTCGCGCATATAAATTTCTTCTCTGGAAAAATAAACAACGTTGATTGCGTCGTCGCGGTGTGTGGCCCCGGCAAGGTGAACGCCGCCATTTGCACGCAACTTATGATTTCCAACTACGCTCCGAAACTCATCATCAACACCGGCATAGCGGGCTCGGCCGTGCCCCAAGTGAAAATCGGCGAAATTGTCTTGGCTGACAGTGTCGTGCAGCATGACATGGACACCTCGGCACTTGGCGACGCGCGCGGGCTCATCTCCGGGATAAACTTGATTCAAATTCCTTGCGCTGCCGACGTGAACGAAGCCATAAAATCCATCGCTAAGAAACTCGGCGAGACACTCTATATTGGAACTATCGCGACCGGCGACCAGTTCACTTCTAACAGCGAAAAGCTTGCCGACATCCAGCGCACCTTCAACGCGACAGCCTGCGAGATGGAAGCCGGCAGCATTGGTCACGTGTGCCTAGTGAATGGCGTGAAGTTCGCGGCGCTGCGGGTGATTTCCGATAACGCCAACGAGGAGAGCCACATTGACTACAACAAGTTCAAATTCATCGTCGCGGATAAGACCACTCAGCTGATCGCCAACTTGATTTCCTCGCTTTGAGAATCGTGTCAAAAACGATCAAACCATGTATGTTTTTATATTTTCAAGGCTATCGATGCATGTGTTTTTAACATTTTCAACAAAGTTTTGAACAAGAGTGTAAAGCGCGACTTTATCGATGATTTTAGCGTTTATTTTTCTAAAAGAGAAATTTTTGTCGATATGACAGTTAATTTTTCGGATCAATAATTTAATTATCCACATTTTCCACAAAGTTTTAAACAGCCAGCTCCAGATAATGCCTGGGTTTATTTAGGAGCTTTTTAGATGTGTTTATTTTCCATATAAAGCCCGGCCTTATCGGATTCTAGCCGCTCAGCTGAATTTTAAGATTATTCAAAATCACACGCTCTCGCCGCGATACTTGCACTTGCGTCATGCCTAAAATCTTCGCCGTCTGCGTCTGCGTCTGATTTTTGAAGAATCTTAACAATATCAGCGAGCGGTCTTTTTCGTCGAGCGCGGCCACCATTTGTTTCAACGCTATAACCTCTGCCAAGCGCTCGTCTGGCGCCTCGACTGGAATATCGATTTGCGATTGACCGTCCTCTCGCTCCGCGGTGAGGGAAATCGGTGCCCGCGAGACTTCCAACGCTTGCGCGGCTATGGCCGGCTCGACGTTTAGTGCCTCGGCCAGCTCGTTGATGGTAGGTTCTCGTGCGTTTTTAGTCGAAAATTCATTGACGAAGCGCGTGGCCTTTAATGAGAGATCCTTCAAGCTACGACCAACTTTTATAGCACCGCCGTCGCGAAAGAGCCGTTTTATCTCACCCAGAATTACTGGCACAGCGTAGGTCGAGAACTTCACCCCGCGAGACGTGTCAAATGCGTCGGCTGCCTTGATGAGCCCTACACAACCAGCTTGGAAGAGGTCGTCATATTCGATGCCCCGACTTTTGAACTTCTTGGCGCAAGCGTGCACCAGCCCGATGTTCTCACTGACGACGACTTGCCCTCGCTTATCCATTCTTCGACACGCGCGGAATGATGTTCTTCGTGAGCGTAATCGTCGTCCCTTTGCCGACCTTCGAGATGACCTTTATGTTGTCCATAAAACTCTGCATCACCGCGAAACCAAGCCCCGCGCGCTCGGCGCCACCCGTCGTGTACAACGGCTCCATCGCTTGGTTGACGTTCTCGATGCCGCAACCCTTGTCGCGAATCTTTATCATAACTTGTCCATTGTCGAAAATTTTCACAGATATGTAAATGTTGCCGAGGCCGTTCTTGTACGCGTGCACGATGCAATTCGTCACCGCCTCGGAAATCGCCGTCTTTATGTCCGCTATCTCCGAGATGGTCGGATCTAGCTGCGCTATGAACGCTGCCACCGTCGCCCGCGCAAAGCTCTCGTTCGCCGACTTGCTGATAAATTCAAACTTCATTTCGTTCGCCACTTGTGCCATTTTTAAACTTCTCCTTCCGCTATGACGCCCAAACTCAACAGCCCAGATATCTTGATGAGCCGCTTGAGATGCTCCGGGATGTTCACCACCTTGACCGACCCCTTGACTAGCTGCATCAGCCGGTGCCGCCCCATGATTAGACCTATCCCCGAGCTGTCCATGAACTGCACGCTCGAGAAGTCCAGCTTCAAAAACCGCGGCCGACGCTCCTGCACGTATCCGTCGATCTGCTCCCGGATGTCCTTCGCCGTGTGATGGTCGATGTCCCCATGGATGAACGCCGTCGCCGTCTCTTCTTCATTTATGATCTTTATCTCCATTCGCTTTGCACCACCTTTTATTTTCGAAAATATCTCTCTGAAATAAGATCTTACATTGGGTAAGATGGCGGGGGGCCGCAGGCTCAGCGAAGCTGAGCCCGCGCTTGATAAAAATTATCATATTTATGTATTAGTGTGTTTTTATCAAGCGCAGAGTTCATTTCGAAGAAATGAACTCTGCGGCCCCCCCGCCATCTAGCCGGAGATATTTTCGTAAAAATCCGCTAAGCAAAGGATAGCAAACTTATTTAGCAAAACGGCTCACAAAATGCGAAAAAAATAAATTACAGCTCGTCACAAAGCGACTTTAAAATCGGGCGAATCTCGGAGGCGAGGTACAGCGAGCCGAAAATGACGAGAGCAGAGGCGTCATCTAACCGTTGGAGGGCTATCTTCGCCGATTGAGTTAAGTCACTTGCTACTTCGCAAGGCTTATTAAGGCTTTGAACTAATCTGCACAACTCAAACTTGTCCATCGCGCGAGGGTTATCCGGCTGCACCGCGATAAACTCTGAAACTAACGGCGCTAAAGAACTGAGAACTTGCGTGACGTCTTTATCTTGCAGCATGCCGACGATCGCGATTATCTTTTTGCCAGCTAAGTAAGTCTCGAGCGCATCAGCTAAAACCCCAGCGCCACCGGGGTTATGCGTTCCGTCCAAAATTACCGACGGCGCACGCGAAATGATTTCCAGCCTGGAGGGAATTTTCGCTTTGCTTAGGCCTAGTTTTACCTCATCGTTGGTGATTTCATAGCCAAGTTTTCGCAACTCACGTATTGCCGAGAGCGCAGTGATGGCGTTATAAACCTGGTGCTCACCGAGCAAACCTATATTATAAGTCTCGCCGAGGTAGCTAAAGTTGGTGGTCGGCAGGCCGAGCGAAATGTTCTCGACTGCTGCGACATCCGGCACGACAACTTTATTATTAAGCGACTCCGCGATGCTTTTTATCGTCGAGAGCGCGATTGCTTCTTGCTTCGGGTACAAGACCAGCGTGCCGTTTGGCTTTAATATGCCGGCCTTTTCGCGCGCGATTTCCTCTATGGAGTTACCCAAAACATTTGTGTGGTCGAGCGAGATGGCCGTGATGACCGACACCAGCACCGTTTCTATAATGTTGGTCGCGTCAAGCCGTCCGCCGAGCCCCACCTCGAGAACGACGACATCGCAATTCTCCCGCTTGAACCACAAAAATGCGATAACTGTAATTATTTCAAACTCCGTCAAGTGATTTCCATATTCTGTCAATTTTCTTGCGAACGGCATGATATACTCAACAATGTCCGCGAAATCCTCTCGCGAAATCATTTCCTCGTTTATCTGAAAGCGCTCGCGGAAATCGACTATAAAAGGAGAAGTGAACAGGCCAACCTTGAACCCGGAGGCCTTCAAAATCGAGGACAAAAACGCGCACGTCGAGCCTTTTCCATTTGTTCCGGCGACGTGGACAAACTTTAGGTCATTTTGTGGATTTCCTAACATTTCAAGCAACAATTTAACTCGCTCCAAACCAGGCCTTATGCCAAACCGCAGGAAAGAGTTAACATAATCGAGTGCTTGTTCGTATGTCAATGTAGTCACCTCGCAAAAATATCTACATAAAATGATATAGTATTATATTCATGATGTCAAAGCCGCCTTCTGGTCAAAATGTTGAATATTTTAGGGGTACGTTCCGCAAATATATCTTGCATAAGACATAAAAAAGTGGTATTATAAAGTTAAAATAAATGGGATGTTCTTTTAATTATAGTTAACTTTTCCAGATTTAGCCTTATAAAATGAGATTTGTTGGCAGCAATTTTGTGATTTAATTTCACTTAAACTGTTTTTTATGACCAACTAAATTTACGAAACTAACTATTTTTATGCTTATTCTTCAACGGCTACACCAAAACTTACGACTTTAATCTTGCACATACGGAATAAGGAACACGAAAGGCCGCCGGTAACTCAATGGGCTCTCGGCAAACCACACTAAAACCGCCGCGAACGTCGGCAAAAGGAGGAATTTTATGCACGCAGACGCGAAGACCATTTTCAGCGCCATCCAGCCCAGCGGCACCATCACCATCGGCAACTACTTCGGCGCTGTCAAAAATTGGGTTGAGCTGCAGAATAAGTACAATTGTATCTTTGCTCTCGCCGATTTGCACTCCATTACGGTGTTCCAGGAGGCAAAAACGCTCCGGAAAAACACCCTCGAGGCCTATGCGCTGTTGTTGGCTTGCGGTATAGACACGGAGAAAAGTCTGTTTTTCATCCAGAGTCAAGTGAATACGCACGCGCAATTGGCCTGGATTCTCGATTGCTACACCCAGTTCGGCGAGCTCTCACGCATGACCCAGTTCAAAGACAAGGCAAGAAGTCACGCCGACAACGTCAACTGCGGCCTCTTCGCCTACCCCGTGCTTATGGTCGCCGATATCTTGCTCTATCAAGCCGATATGGTGCCCGTTGGCCTCGACCAAAAACAGCACCTCGAGCTCACTCGCACGGTGGCGCAACGCTTTAACTCTCTGTATAGTGAGACCTTTAAAGTCCCGGAAGTTTTCATCCCTAAGAGCGGCGCAAAGATAACTTCGCTCCAAGATCCGGGCAAGAAAATGTCCAAATCCGACTCCAACTTGAACTCATGGGTGGCGCTCCTCGACAAGCCCGACGACATCATTCGCAAGTTCAAGCGCGCCGTGACCGACTCCGACTCGTGCATCCGCTACGACGAGAGCAAGCCCGGCATCAGCAATCTCATGACGATTTACTCCTGCGCGTCCGGCAAGAGCTACGCCGAGATTGAACGCGAGTTCGATGGCTTGGGCTACGGCGAGTTCAAGGAGGCCGTCGGCGAAAGTGTCTCTGCTCATCTTGCTCCAATTCAACAGAAGTTCAACGAGCTCTTCGACAACAAGGATTTCCTCGAGAAATGCTACAAAGAGTGCGCTGAGAAGGCCCTTTATCTCTCGAATAAAACGCTCCGAAAAGTCATGAAGAAAGTCGGGTTTGTCCAATAAAACAAATAAGAAAGCCGCACCGGTTACGTTCGGTGCGGTGATTTTATGCCTCCGGATTTTCCTTTGGGCTTTCTTCTGACTTTTCTTGCGCCTCAGATGAGCCTTTGCCTTCCATGATTTGATTAAACTCGTCGGCGTTCATTTTCTCCTTTAGGAACAGCGTCTTGGCTACGTCATGCAGCTTGTCAATGTTCTCCTTGAGGATTTTCTCGGTGTTTTCGTAGCCCTCAGAGATAATATTCTTGACCTCGGCATCGATCTCAGCGGCGATCTTCTCGGAGTAATTCTTCATGTGGCCAATGTCGCGGCCAATGAACACCTCGTCGTTCTCGGCGGAGTAAGCAATCGGGCCAAGCGCCTCGCTCATACCGTACTTGGTGACCATCGAGTTCGCAATGCTGGTGGCACGCTCGATGTCGTTTGAAGCACCCGTTGAGATGTCGCCGATGATTAATGCCTCTGCGACGCGGCCGCCAAGCAGCACTTGAATTGACTCTTTCATCTCCGAGCGAGACTTATATGAGCGGTCCTCGGAGGGCAATGACATCGTGTAGCCGCCAGCCATGCCTCGAGGAATAATCGAGATTTGATGCACGGCGTCCTGCGTCTTGCAAAAGTACGTCACAATCGCGTGGCCCGCCTCGTGATAAGCCGTGAGGGTCTTTTCCTTGTCGCTCATCACGCGAGACTTCTTCTCCGTGCCCACCACAACCTTAATAGTCGCCTCCTCAATCTCGGCCATCGTGAGAGCCTTGAGGTTCTTCCTAGCTGCCAGAAGTGCCGCTTCATTCAGAAGGTTCTCAAGGTCGGCGCCAGTAAATCCCGCAGTCGACTTCGCTATGGTGTTGAGCACAACGTCTGGCGCCAACGGCTTGCCTTTGGAGTGCACCTTAAGGATGTCTTCGCGGCCCTTTATATCTGGGTAGCCCACCAGAACTTGCCTATCGAAACGTCCCGGCCTCATAAGGGCTGGATCTAAGACGTCCGGGCGGTTGGTGGCCGCAATCATAATTACGCCTTCGTTGGCGCCGAAGCCATCCATCTCGACGAGCAACTGATTCAAGGTCTGCTCGCGCTCGTCGTGGCCACCACCGAGACCGGCACCTCTTTGACGACCTACCGCGTCAATCTCATCGATGAAAACAATGCACGGCGAATTCTTTTTGGCCTGGTCAAAGAGGTCGCGCACCCTCGAGGCGCCCACACCGACGAACATCTCAACGAAATCCGAGCCGGAAATCGAGAAGAATGGCACGCCAGCCTCGCCGGCCACGGCCCTGGCAAGGAGCGTCTTACCGGTACCAGGAGGGCCCACCAAGAGTACACCTTTAGGGATTCTCGCGCCTAGGTCGTTGTACTTCGCCGGGTTCTTTAGGAACTCAACCAACTCCGCGAGCTCTTCTTTTTCCTCGTCCGCGCCGGCCACGTCCGCAAAGGTCGTTTTGCGCTTTTCGTCGGACATATTCTTAATCTTTGCTTTGCCGAAGGTCATGGTCTTGCCGCCCTCACCGAAGCCAGACATCGCCTTGCGCATAATCAGCCACCAAATTAGGCCGATTCCGACGAACATCAGCACATCGATGATGACCGAGCTCCACCACGAATTCTCACTCGCGCGAATCAAGTCTTGTTTCATCTGCGCGTCCGGATGATTCTCGTTGTACTCCGCGATGTATGGCTTAATGTCCTCGCGAATCCAACCCACACTCGGCGCCGTAAAGTTTATTTCCTTGTCGTCCTTGAGTTTCAGCTTCATCTGGCCGGTGCCGAGGTTCATGCTATACTCGGTGACCTGCTGATCCTGAAAGTACTTGACGATATCCGAGTAGACCTCATCTTTCTGCGCCCTAGAGCCAAAAAGCGTCAAGATGAAAACGATCAACAAAATCGGAATGCCGATGTAAAAAAGCAAATTGCGAACCATTTTTTTGTTTTCCAAGGTGATTCTCTCTCCTTTTGCGTGAAAAGTGCGCCTAAAATTATTATGAGCAAATTAGTCCATCTTAGTATAGATTTCAGGCCGGAGCACCCCGACAAAAGGCACATTTCGGTAGCGCTCATCGTAGTCGAGGCCGTAGCCGACGACGAACTCATCGGGGACGAGAAAGCCGACGTAATCCGCCTTAATATCGATTTTTCTTCGAGCTGGCTTATCGAGGAGCGTGCAAATTTTGATGCTATTCGGATGCCGCTCATTCAAAATCTTCGTGATGTAGTCTAGGGTCATGCCGCTGTCGAGGATATCCTCCACGATGAGCACATCGTAGTTCTCGAGCGGGATGTCGAGGTCCTTCAAAATCCGCACTACACCGCTAGTTTTCGTACTTGAGCCATAACTCGAAACGGCCATAAAGTCGATTTTGCAATGGATCGTAATGGCGCGCATGAGGTCGGACATGAACACGATCGAGCCCTTGAGAATGCTGATAAGCATCAAGTTTTTGCCCTCGTAATCCTTGCTTATTTGCGAACCCAACTCTTTGACTTTTTCTTGAATTTCCTCGGCACTTAGTAGAACTTTTTCCATATCATTTAGCATATGTTTTTCTCCTTCGAGTAAATAAGCACTATTTTCCTTGTAGCTTTTGTGGGAGTTGCTTGTTGTGAGACACCGACGCCATCGACCCAAAGTATCTCGTTTTCGTTAGCCAACATGAGTATTTTTTCGCGCTCACCTTGAGGGATTTTCAGCTCGTTGAAAAGTTTTTTTATCGACTTTGTGACGCCTCGGCCTGCTTGAGAAAATTTGTCCCCAGCTCGCCGATGTCTGAGTTTCGCTTCCAGAGGTATTTTTTCATAGTCCAAAGCGTAAAAAAACTCAAGCCGGTTCGCCTCAAGGAAGGCCTCAAATGCGGCCTTGTCGAGTAACTTTATTATGAACTCTTCGCCGGTGTCTGTCAAGGCAACTCCCTCTGCGAATTCGCATTCAAAATCGCTTGTCCGAGCCCCGTTTTGTAAGGGTTCTTTCCGCAGCGTGAGCCGATCGCCATCGACGCTTACTCGGATTTTTTGCGGCAACGTCACCGCACCAGAACCAACTTTTATTGCGCCCAAGATTAGCTCAATGTGCCGCGCCGAGACGTTTGTCTTCACGAGCTCGAATACAATTTGGCGTATCACCCGAGACAAAATCGGCAATGGCCGCGCTTTTACTTTGCTAATATTGAAAACGCCCGGCGAAATGGTACATTCCTCCACGAGCGACCTCGCCATCGAGCTTAAATAGTCCTCGTCTGCACGAAGAAGTTCGAGCGTACGGGCGGCGTTGTCCTCAAATTCCGGGTTAATTTGCCTGAGCAGCGGCACGACCTGCAGCCGGACCTTGTTGCGCGTGTATTCCGGCAGCAGGTTGGTGCTGTCCGTCACATAGGAAATGCCGCTCAGTTCGCAGTAGTACTGGGTCTCGGCTCTCTTGAGATGTATCAGCGGCCGGATTATATTCCCCCTCGTTGGAGGGATCCCGCAAAGTCCGGCTGGGCCCGTACCGCGCGCGAGGTTCATCAACGTAGTCTCTATGGTGTCCGAGAGCGTGTGCGCCGTCGCGATTTTCCCCTCAAACCTCGCCGCTAAGCCTTCAAAAAATTCGTATCGTATCTTCCTTGCGCATTCTTCAATTCCTAGCCCATCGCGGCGCGCCGCCGCATTCACGTCGACTTTTAAAACCTCAAGCTGAACGTTATTTTCTTTGCAATAAGTCCGTACAAAGGCCTCATCTCTCTCGGACTCTTCGCCGCGCAAACAGTGATTCACATGAGCGGCAACTATTCTTAGGTTGTGCTCTTTCGAGTAGGCCTCAAAAAAGCGCAAAAGCGCCATAGAATCGGCGCCACCGGAAACTCCAACTATTACGCTATGTATATTTTCGAGCATATTATACTGATCGATGGCGCGAAGAATCTTCTCGTTGAGGGGCGCAAGGCTAGAACTCACCACGTTTGACCTCCTTGGCGGTAAAGCGCATGAATTCGCCCTGCCAGTGCATCGGGACGGTGCGGGTCTCGCCGTGGCGGTTCTTGGCCACGATGCACTCGCCGCTGTTCTTGTCGAAGTCCTCGTCCACGTCCTCGGCGCCCTTGTAGTAGTCGTTGCGGTACAAGAAGAGCACGATGTCGGCGTCCTGCTCAATGGAACCCGAGTCACGCAAGTCGGAAAGCATCGGCCTATGGTCGCTGCGCTGCTCACTCGCACGAGACAATTGCGACAGCGTAACGACCGGCACGTTAATTTCCTTTGCCATTATCTTCAAGTTCCTGGTAATTTCAGAGATTTCCTGCACACGATTGTCTATTCGACGACCGCCGGACATCAACTGCAAATAGTCAATCACAACGAGGTCGACATTTTTAAGGCGTCGAAGTTTCGCCTTCATTTCGGGCACCGTGATGCCTGGCGTGTCGTCGAAGTATATCTCCGTCTTCGAGAGGATATCTCCGGCCTCAATGAGCCGAACCCATTCGTCGTCCGCAAGCTTGCCTGTACGCAGCTTAACACCGCCGACCATGGCCTCCGTCGAGAGTAGCCTGGATGTCAGCTGCTCTTTCGTCATCTCCAGCGAGAAAAATGCAACGCGGCGCTTCTCCTTTACGGCCACGTGGCGCGCGATGTTAAGCGCAAAACTCGTTTTACCCATACCAGGACGGGCCGCAAGCAGAATCAAGTCCGAGCGGTTAAGGCCCGTTATCGTCTCGTCGAGGTCGCGAATGCCCGTCGGGATGCCTTGATAGAGCATGTTGTCGTCCGAGTTGAGCGCATCTAGACGATCGAAGGTCTCGATAATCGTCTCGTTGATGCGTTGGAGGCCTTGCATATTTTTGCCTTGACGTATGTCGAAAATGCGTTGCTCAGCCGAGTCAAGCAGGGTTGAGGCGTCATTGGCACCACTCGAGGCGTCTTCGATGATGTCGCGCGCCGTGGTGATGAGCATCCGGACGTCATAGTTGTCGCGGACAATGTATGCATAGGTCTGCGCGTTCTTAATGGACGGCACCATCTGCGCAAGTTGCAACAGGTAGGTCTTCGCGTTGTTCTCGTCGAAGTTGCCGTCTTTCTTGAGGCTGTCAAGGACCGTCACAAAGTCGATGGGCTGGCCGAGCGTGAACATCTCGAGCATGACCGAGTAAATCAGCTTATGGTTAGCCAAATAAAAATAATCAGGCTTGGGCAAAATTTCCGCGATCCTGTCAAGACATTGCGAATCCAGCAGAATCGCGCCCAGAACAGATTGCTCTGCCTCGGCGCTAAACGGCAATTTGAGCCCATCATAGCCTGATGTAACCTTTAATTCGTCCATTTTTTGCTCCTTTTGCGGAGTGCCTAATTACTCCTCGGTGACCATGACCGTCATTTTGGCGACGACACCATTGTGCAACTTTACATCGAATTCGTATGCGCCAAGCGCTTTTATCTCGGCCTTGAGCGAGATTTTCCGCTTGTCAACGCAAATTTTATATGTCTTTTCAATCTCCGCAGCAATCTCCTTCGCCGTGATGGAACCAAAAAGTCGTCCGCCATTTCCGGCCTTCGCAGCAAGGCGAACCGACTTGCCATCGATGATCGCAAACTCCTCTTTGGCCTTCTTCAGCTCCTCGGCCGCCTTGAACTGCAAGGCCTCTTTGGCGTTGTTCAGCTCATTTAACGCCTGTGCGGTAGCCTCTTTCGCGAGCTTCCTCGGCAACAGGCAATTCCTCGCGTAGCCATCCGAAACGTTGACCAGATCGCCCTTTTTGCCGCTTCCCTTCACATCGCTCAACAAAATCACTTTCATGACAAGACCTCCCACACGACTAATTGTTGCACTTGAAGAACTTTTGTTTGAACTCGGAGTGCTCATTTTGAGGATTTTTCTTACCATTAGCTCCGCGCCGGCCGCGAGGCCAACGAAAATAAATTTTAAGTCGGATCGTAGCCATGTCGTTCTGTGAGCCAAGGAGTTGTCAGTGAGTCTTGTCTTCCTAAGACCGCTTGGCCTCCGACTTCGACTAATTGTTGCACTTGAAGAACTTTTGTTTGAACTCGGAGTGCTCATTTTGAGGATTTTTCTTACCATTAGCTCCGCGCCGGCCGCGAGGCCAACGAAAATAAATTTT
>JAZQJR010000054.1:0-12453 GCA_045541715.1 Acutalibacteraceae bacterium | reverse complement strand
AAGAAAATAATATTTTCTTTTTACCCCCGGAGTTAAACAAAGTTGAGCCCCATGGTGGCCTTCGGCGCCCTGGGATTGCTCAAACCTCGAATTTATTTACTCTTTTTGAGCGCCAAAACCTCCAGCGCCTTTTCTACGATGTCCTCGGCGCGCATTTTGTATTGCTCCTTTAGATACGGCATTTTGCCGACCTGGCCGAATTTGTCCTCCACACCGATAGCCCTAAGTGGCACCGGACACTCTTCCATCAAAACCTCGCAAACCGCAGACTTTAAGCCACCAATCACATTATGGTTCTCGACGGTCAAAGCAGCGCCAGTCTTCCTCGCGGAGGCCACCACAGCAGCTCGGTCGATTGGTTTTATCGTGTGGATGTTTATAATCTCTGCGTCGATGCCACGCGATTCCAGCTCCCGATTTGCAGCTAGGGTCTCGCTCACCATAATTCCCGAGCAAAAAATACTCAAGTCTTTTCCATCACGGAGCTTCGACGCCTTAAATAGGTCAAACTCGCAGCTTTCATCAAAGATGTCGGGCGTAGTTTTCCTAAAGGTGCGGATGTAAACAACACCGTGATAGTTCACAATTTGCGGCAGGGCTTTTCTAAGTTGAGTGTTATCCACTGGCTCGAAAATCACGACCTCCGGGATGCTGCGCAGCACGCCGATGTCCTCCATGCTCATGTGGGTGCCGCCGTTGAACTCCGCGCTGATACCGGGGTCGGTGCCGATAATCTTGACATTTTGCTTGGCGTAGGCGCAAGAAATCGCAATCTGATCGCAAATTCTGCGCGTTGCAAAGGGCGTAAATGTCGAGATGAACGGAATCATCCCATAGCTGCTCATGCCGGCCGCCACACAGGCCATATTTTGCTCCGCGATGCCAATATCCATCGCCCTGTCCGGGAATTTTTTTCTCAAGGCAGCGAGGCCATTCGGCTTAGACAAATCCGAATCAATCAGCACGATATCTTCGTTCTCGGCCATGAGCTTTTCCAATTCTGCCGCTAAAACTTGACGCATCTCCATCACACATCCACCTCCAACTCCAACTCTGCGAGGCCCTGAGCCATCATCTCCGGCGAAATCTGCATGCTGTGGTTGCCGGCGCCAGCCTGCTCCGCGAAGGAAATTCCCTTGCCCTTCACCGTGTTCAAGATTATCATCGAAGGCTTGTCGGAAAACTTCGCCAAGGTTATTGCCGCGTCGATTTCGTCGCAATTATGGCCATCGTTTACTACGATGACATTCCAACCGAAGGCGCGCCACTTGTCATCGAGCGGCGCAATATCGCAAATTTCGCTCAG
This sequence comes from Acutalibacteraceae bacterium, assembly GCA_045541715.1. GTDB lineage: Bacteria > Bacillota > Clostridia > Oscillospirales > Acutalibacteraceae > CAG-557. The sequence goes on along the minus strand of JAZQJR010000054.1, from coordinate 11,147 downwards.
AGGTCCGTCGAGTTGAAACTTGTTGTAGTCGGTAAATGCAATCAAGTTGTCGAGCTTATGCTGCGCCGCGAACATCGCCGCCTCCCAGATTTGCCCCTCCTGGGTCTCGCCATCACCAATTATCGTGTAGATGGTTGCGCCGTCATTTTTTATCTTTGAGGCCTTGGCAATGCCCATCGCGCACGAAAAGCCTTGTCCCAACGAACCTGTTGTCATGTCGACTCCAGGGGTTTTGTTCATGTCGCAATGGCTTGGCAAGTTGGTCCCCGGCTGATTTAACGTCAAAAGCCAATCCTCATCGAAGTAGCCTTTGTTACACAACATAGAATAAACCGCTGGTCCGCTATGCCCCTTCGACACAATGAGCCTGTCGCGGCCTTCCATTTGAGGATTGCCGGAATCAACGTTCATATGCTTCTCATAAAGTACAACCAACAGCTCCACGATTGACAACGAACCGCCGATGTGCCCTACGCCCAAGGTGCCTATCGTCTTTAAAATTAGCCTACGAACTTCTTTACATTTAAGGTCTAAGTTCATTCCATCACGCTCCGAATAAAATTTAGTATCTCAATTGTACAACTAAAAATAGAGCGAAGCAATGGCGGGTATTGCTAAAATCCGATATGCAGTATAAATTTGAGAGGATTGTTGGCTAAACAACCAAAGATCGTCTAGATATATAAGTGCAAGAAATGCGGTTGCCAGCTTGTGCCAACAAGACATAAATGGATGGCAAACAAGAAAAACTCCTGGCAGTGTGGATGTATGCAAACGGATATTCTTTCAGAGCCATCACAAAATTTTTTAAAGTAAACGTTCACAAAAAATAACTATTCTAAACCAGCGCCAATCGACGATGGCGTCATAATTGAATTCGATGAAATTTGGCATTTTTTACGCTCAAAAAAAGGTAGAGATGGTTTCTTTGCCAAGTGGAGCCTTGTTTCATTTTCATTTGTACTATAATTATTCAAACATGCTAACGATGGGTGCCCTTTTTTAGCTGCATCAAGCCGCGCCGCTAAACAAAAAGAAAAATCTCAACCATGGCACTCACGCTATTTGAGTGCTATTTTTCATTTAGTTGTGTTTATGCTATAATTAGCCACAAAGATGATAACGCTAAGGGGAGAAATTTTTGAAGGCATACTTAGAAACATTCGGGAGGTACAAGCATCTTTTGCGGAACCTCATCGTGAAGGACATAAAGCTCAAATATCGGCGCTCGGTGTTGGGCATACTGTGGAGCGTCTTGAATCCGCTGCTTATGATGATGGTTATTTCGGCGGTTTTCTCGACCATATTTAAGATCAACGTTGAGTATTTCCCGATTTACTACTTGACGGGTTCGACTTTGTTCAATATGTTTTCGGAGACGACTAGCAGCTCTATGACGGCCATCTTGGACGCTAGCAGCTTGATAAAAAAGGTGTACATACCGAAGTATATTTTTCCGTTGGAGAAGTGTCTTTTTGGCTTCGTAAATTTTCTCTTCTCGATGGCAGCTGTCGCAATTATGTACGCGGTGTTCGGTTACCCGTTGCACTGGACAATCCTGCTATTCCCGGTGCCAGTTTTCTACACGCTGGTGTTTTCCATTGGCCTGGGCATGGTGCTCTCCGCACTGAGCGTCTTCTTCCGAGACATGATTCACCTCTACTCGGTGCTGCTGACGGCTTGGACATACTTCACGCCAATAATGTACCCGTACGACATCTTGAACGACAAAATCAAGCTCCTCATCAAGTTCAACCCGATGTTCCATTATGTGAGGTACTTTCGGAATGTGCTCATGTACAACACGGTTCCGGGCCTGAGGACGAACCTCATTTGCGCGACGATGGCCTTTGGGATGCTTGCGATAGGCCTAATTTTCTTCAAGAAGCGGCAAGACCGGTTCATTCTCTACATTTAAGGACAAGGCGGTGAGATTTTGGAGAATATAATCGAGATAAAGGACCTCGAGATGCACTTTAATATGTGCAAGGAGCGCGTCGACAGCCTCAAAGAGTACTTTATTAAGCTGAGCAAAAGACAGCTCACTTACGAGGATTTTATCGCGCTTGATAAGGTCAGTGTGGACATAAAGAGGGGCGAGGTCTTCGGTATAGTCGGCTACAACGGCTCCGGGAAAAGCACGCTCCTAAAGGCGATTTCTGGCATCCTCAAGCCGACCGCGGGGACCATTAAAGTACATGGTTCAATCGCACCTCTAATTGAGTTGGGTGCGGGCTTTGACCTTAACTTAACTGCGCGCGAAAATATCTTCTTAAACGGCTCAGTTTTAGGCTTTTCGAGCCAAATGATAAACGATAAGTTCGATGAAATCGTCGAGTTTTCCGAGTTGCGCGAGTTTTTGGATGTGCCAATGAAAAATTATTCCTCGGGTATGGTGGCGAGGATTGGCTTCGCGGTAGCCACGATGGTAAAGCCCGACATCTTAATCGTAGACGAAATCTTGGCCGTCGGAGATTATCGCTTTCAGCAAAAGTGCGAGAAGCGAATTAACGACCTCATGGCCGGCGGCACGACGGTGCTTATTGTATCGCACGCGCTCGAGCAAATTCGTCGCCTCTGCAATAGGGTTATGTGGCTTGAGAAAGGTTGTGTGAAAATGATCGGGGAGACGCAACCTGTATGCGACGCCTATGAAGGCACGTAGCTTTATAGCTCATTGAGACAATTATTTCCGATTTGTTGATGCAAATATAATAAAACGCATTTTAGTGATTGGTCGCTAATTAACAAGGTGGCCAATTATTTTTATGCCTATTGACAAAAAGATGAAACATAATGTATAATAAAGTTGTTATTAACGTTACTAACACAAATAAAACAAGGGAGATATTTTAAATGATTAAAAAACTAATGGCAGAGGAAATTAGCGAGATCTTTGGTGGGCAGAATGATGGAGAGGAACGATTTCATTTTGTCCCTGTAAATGAGCTGGTTTTTAGAAGACGGGCGGTAGTTCCGGCTTCGCCTATGGGGATGATATACGATTCTGAAACAAGATTGTACCTCAACCATAATGGCACCTGGTCCTCAGCGTCAGGTGATGTTTTTTCTCGAATAGATGCTGACAGGTTTATATACAACTTGCTTTTTAGCTTTTAGTAGTTGTGGTTTAGGGAGAAATTTTTGGAAATTTTAAATATTAACGAAGTGGCTATTGTTGTAGGTGGACAGCCGAGCAAGAGGCACTATATGATATGGGAGTTTGAAGTAGGGCCAGTAATTAAGGGGCGGAGGCTTTGCATACCCTGTTCCACTAAATGCTTATTGTATTGTTGGGAGACGATGTCTTTTATAGATAGGCAAGGAAATGAGTTCGATCTTGGCGAGGAAGAAAGCGCTGTGTTCTTTATGTCGTCTAGTGAGGCATACAATAGGATTATGAGCCTCGATGGAGTGTATGTGAACGCAGAGAAACAAACTGTGCCGCAGTTTCGAAAATTTAATTAATAGATATAAGCGCGGGTTTTGCCTGCGCTTTTTGTCTTTGCAAAAAAATAATGTGACTAAAGATGAGTCTGCTAAATAATCAAACATGGTGGTACAATAGATTGTGTCGTCAATAAATTTTTAGCCAAATAGCGATGCATCTAATTTGAACTGCAGCAATAAACGGAGAAACGTTCTTAGCATAACGCGTAGCAATGCCTTGCCATTTCTTGAGCTGTAAAAAAGAATTCTCGACAAGGGGTCGCAGCTTGTAAATATGCTTATCGTAGCCGCGCTGGCTTACCGTGTAGTGGCACCCGCATTTTTTGCACAGATATCGCTGTTTTTTATTATTGAATCCGCTTTTTACTAGTTTTTCGCTCCCACATTTCGGGCATTTAAGTTTTTTATACATGCATTCATTTTAGGCATTGCTAAAGCTGCATAGATAGCGATGTCCTCGGAGCATATCAGGCGAAAAGTAATACAGCTGTATTGGGAAGGAGATGGTTTCAGGAGGATCGAAGGAATTCTTAAGGTTAACTATGTTTTCTGCAACAAAGTGAAAAATCGGAGCGAAATCAGAAGAGGTTCCTAAAAAAGACGAAAAAGTCGAGGTTTTGGAGCTCGATAAGTTGTGCGTAAATTAAAAAAACATCTGGCTCTGGACCGCGGTAGACCGCGCAACAAAGCGGCTTGTTGGTTTTCAAATTGGAACTCGAGAAATAAAATACTTTCAAAAAACAACAGAAAAATTAGCCATATTGACGTAAGCTTTTATGCATCTGACCATTGGCACGCATACAATCTCATCGACCCAACCAAACATCTCACTGGAAAAGCACACACGTACACCGTCGAGCGAATGAACCGGTTGTTGCGCCACTATCTTGCGAGATTTGTCAGAAAAACCTACTGCTATTCGAAGAGCCTGCAGATGATCAAGTACTATCTACTGCTGTTTATGGCACAGGGATTTTATTAAATATGGGAAAACCTAATACTGTCATTTTGTTCGGCACACTGATCAAAAAGTTCTGACAACATGATGCCAACAACCACTAAAAGCCGTCTCATACGTTACTCCTTGCTCAAAATCGCAAGGCGTCCGATAACTTTTCTTGTGCCATCTTGGAGACATTTATATGATATGACGCGATATCCTCATTAAATCTTTTCCCTAGTGTTGTAAGCTAAAACTATTACACTAGCATAATTTTCGCTGTGCGTTGCGCTGACGGAAAAGGTTAAGCTTTCTTTTTCGGAAAGCTTTAATGCTTTCCCGCTTAGCTTAAAATATGGTTGGCCATTATTTTTTCGTAAAAGTTCTATTTCGGTCAAATTTATATCTCCGAGCCCTTTCCCTAATGCTTTTAAAAAGGCCTCTTTTGCACAAAAATTAACAGCGATACTCTGAGGTGGAAAATTTCGCTTTTCAAGCTCTGCGTATTCGTTTGGGCCAAGAATCTTACTCAAAAACAATCGCCTCTCCATAGAGCGCTTAATGCGGCTAATTTCTACTAAATCGATTCCAATTGCTGGCATGCGAGCCACTCCTTTTAACTTATTTGTAGAATTATATACCTCTGCACTGAGAAGGTCAATTGTCGTCGCCATGGAGAATGCCGAAAAGAACGGTAGCGTGATTAAATAAGGTCAAAAAAACCTAGCCCTCCATAGACTAAAATCTTGAGGGCTGCTAGAACCTCATATATTCAATAAAATTCATGAGCATAAACAACAAAAGATAGGCTTTGCTCTTTTGTAAAATCTTGCGCGCGTCGTCAGTAAAATCAGGTTGTATGCCTACAATGCTGATAAAAATCGAGAGTATTAGTTTTAACAAAAACAGTGCCAGCATTTTAAATTGTAAGAAATTCATTTGCGGTGATGAAAAAAGTCGTTCTGAAAAAAAGAAGATGACGTTCTTTTTTTCGTGGTTTTAAATATTTTTGCTGATAATTTAATATCAGTGGCGCATCGCTAAGTTTTATTGACGACGCACTTTAGGGCACACCCAAACACATTCATTACTCATCAATAACCGCAATACAAGCTCTCGTACTTGTTGCCGGAGGCGAAATTGCTTAGCTGACGGCAACCGCCTTTGCAGAGATAAGCCTTATCACAACTTGAGCATTTTCCTGCTAGCTTGTCTTTGGAGAAGTTGCGGTTATAGCTAAACGCTCCTTCTCTATTCCAGATTTCTTCGAGCGTGTTTTGACGAAGACTACCTTCGATAAACTCATCCGCTTGCAAGGACTCACAACCACGGACGCGGCCGATGCTATCAAGACCTACAACGTACATGCCGGCCTTGCAGCCCGAGAAGCAGCCCTCATCCCCGCGTATGTATCTCTCGTTCTCATCGAAGTAGCCAATATTATCGCCGGCAACAAGCTTCATCTTATTTTCGGCGTTTTTCTCTTTTATAAATCTCGTGATTTGAGGAACTTTCTCGCAGGACAACAAGACTTCACTATTATTTCTTGCATTGCCCATCGGACTAACGATCTGCAGCTGCCAAATCTTTACGTCTTTGTCCAAGAATAAGTCGTACATCTCCTCAAGGCAGTCAAAATTAAGGTCCGACAGCGTTGTAATCGTGGCAATGCTGTAACCTTTTTCACTGAGTTTGTCCATAGCTGCGAGGACATTCTTAAATGAGTTGGTGTTGCGACGAATCTTATTGTGAACAGCCTCCATGCCGTCGACAGAAATGCCAACTTGCCTTATGCCGGACTCCTCCAGCTGACGATACTGCTCGTCGCCTAAATTATACGCGTTCGTTATGATGTTCGTGTACACGCCATTGTCCACAAAACGACGAGCGACCTTTTCCCAATCCTTCTTTAGAAAAATCTCGCCGCCAATTAAAGTGATGAACTCGCAGCCCATGCCTATCAGTTGGTCCGCGATATTTAGGCACTCCTCCGTGGAGAGCTCCTTTTCGCGCGCGGTGCCGGCCTTCGAGCCGCAATGCATGCAGTTCATGTTGCACCTAAGCGTCATCTCCCAGACGGCCTGCCTCGGATAATATTTCACCTGCACCGGAAATCCTTTTAAATTTGCGTAGCTAGCCATGCGCTATTCTCCTTAAATGAATTTAATTTTTATTTTAGGGGAGTGCCATTATCAAACCGATTGGCGCCGCGAGGCGCCGAAGGCCCAAAGGGCCTTCGGCTATACAAGAGCGCAACTTCGTTGGGCTCTTGTATACAAAGAAAATAAAGATTATTTTCTTTGGCCTCGCGGCCGGCACGGTTGAAGAAAAACGAAAAATATCATTAGGGGGCACTCCCACATTTATAAAAATATCAGGCGTAAAGTTTTTTCTTTACGCCTTTTTCGATTAAGTACCTTGAACTTGAGGCAAAACAAAGTGCAAATGGTCGTCGGTCATCTCGTAGACCTCAACTTCAACGTCCTCTGGGAACTCCACATCGATTTTCTTCAGCGCTTCCTTTGGCTTTGATAGCAACTCGCTTCTAAAGGCGTCATCCTTGCCAGCCTTGTCCACCATCTTGTCATAAATTTCTTTCATATCCATGCTGCCATCCTCCTTTTTTTAAATTAAAATAAACCTCTAGGCTGTGGGCAACCATACGCCATCATCATTCTGCTGGGATCAACCTGATCAGCACTAAAACTTGGTCTCGATGTGCCACCGAAAACTTCACCTAGAACATCATCGCCAAGCTCGCCTTCCTTCGCCTTAGCGGGGAGTACAAACGGCAACTTCTTGTCTGTAACTTCGTGAAAAGTCACCTTAACCGGAAACTCCTTGCCGTATTCTTCTTTTATGGTCTTATTCCCATCAGCTGCTAACCGCTTTCTAAACTCGATGTCAGTCAGCGCTTTTGCTGCCGCATCATCAGCAAGTTTCAAAATTTCATTATTGGTCATTTATTTCTCCTCCATTCTAACTCTACTTAAATAGAGATTCCACCAGTATTAATGTCTCCAACCTGGAGTGGGCTGAGATAGTCCGGAAAACAACCATAATCTGTTGAAGCAAAATTACTTTGCACACTTACACCAGATAAGCCGCCGGAAACCTCCCCGAGAGCGTCGTCGCTAAGTTCTCCTTCTTTTGCTTTTGCCGGAAGAACAAAAACAAGCTTGTCATCACTGAATTCGTGAAAGGTAACTTTTAATGTCAACTCTTCGTAAAACTCGTTTTTTATTGCTGCATTGGCATCTTTTACGAGTGCCGCACGAAAAACGGAATCTACCATCGCTTTCGCTGCCGCTCTATCTGTCAAGCTAAAAATTCTTTCCTTTTGCATACTAACATATCCAGCTAATTCAGGGTTATTAGCGTAGTCTCATCAAACCCTAAATCTGTAGCAGTCATATTCGCGCCACCCGATACTCCTGCTAAGTCATCCTCGGACATCTCGCCATTGCTTGCGCCGCAAAAAAACGAATAAGCCGCCTCAAAGCAGTCCGCACCGAACTTCACCTTGTGCTTCTCTGCCACCTTCGTGAACTCAAACTTATCCTTGCATTTCTTGGCCTCTTCTACAAACTCCGGCTTCTTCAATTTAAACTCCTGCAAATTCATATAAAAAACCTCCTTTAAAAATAAAAAATAAGTTCTTGTGCTCAAAATTATACACAAAAGGAATTTTCTTGTCAATATATTTATTGAAATTATTTTCGCCCGCGCAAAAAAGCACCACTGCATGGCGGTTCCCATCATTACAGTAGTGCCTTGATTTTTAAACTTTTATTCTGCCTCGAGATAAAAACTTTTTTCGTTGAGGAAAATGTATCCATAATCTAAAATAAGCTTATAATCTTATTTTGCACGGCTTGAAGAGTTTCGCAACGGTTAACAATAGATCTTTTGCGAAATTAAGAGAGTTGTTCAAAACTGCAAATACCAGCGATCAAAGAAAAACGTAGAGAAAAATGTTTTTAGGTAACGATAGCGTTCTGAAAGAATCCGAAAGCGCTTAACTAAGGCGATCACGTGCTCAATTGCGATACATTTTATTGAGATATTTTTGTTCTGTTCTCGGTCTGCTTCGATGCGGGATTGTTTTTGGTAAATTCTTTCGGCAAAATGGAGTTCGCATGCAACTTTGTTTGTAGGTTCTTGATAGCCACTATCTGCCGTTAGTTGTGCTCCGGAATTAATCGCATGTTTTCATATCCATGCTGCATGTTTATTTTGGTAAGAGGTCTAATAAATCAGTGAAATTGAATTTTGTTGTTGATAAGATGAAAAAAGCTAGCGCCGTCGACACAAAACTGGCAACATTGCAAATGATGCATATATGTCTGCAATTTTTACACTGGTAAAAATTAAAATAAGCGACTACTTATACGGTTCTTCATAATTTGATTTTACCGGGGATTCGCTTGCATATACCAGAATTTATCAATGCCTAACATCTAATTATTTAAGAAATATCGCCGAAAATAGGCCAGCACCCTACCTTTTAGAGCACTGGCCTTTACTTATTTTATTTAAAAGCTTACTTAATGTTGTGTTCGTACTGCTCGACCATCTTTTTTACCATCTGGCCGCCAACAGAACCGGCTTCTCTCGAAGTCAAGTCGCCGTTGTAACCTTCTTTCAAGTTAACGCCAACCTCGTTCGCAGCCTCCATTTTGAACTTGTCCATAGCCTTACGTGCCTCTGGCACAACAACTGAATTCTTAGACATTTTTTTCACTCCTTTTCGCTTCGATATGATTTGCGTTTGCACTAATATTGTTCGGGTGAGGAGGAATTTTTATTAGAGGTAATTTTTGTCAAATTTCGTATCCGTCTGTTGATGGGACATCTGAGAAAAGGAGCACTGCACAAGTTAGAAGCACTAAATTAGGTTCCAGTTGTGTGCTTAATTTTACAGGAAATTCATGAGGCTCGAGAATTTTATTTTTTGTTTTTACATATCGTTGTAAATTTATCATCGCGTCGGTCGCTTTGAGGCTAGAAAAAGTTAACGTGCTTTTAGCGTCAATGCCATAAGTTAGCACGATTTGATCAGTTTTTTTCAAGCGTTTTATTGCGCGCATGTTTTGGCTATCAATTATGTGAAAAAAGTTTTCTGGAGTTTTACTTGCATCGGTATGCTTAAAAGAATTCTTAAAGAGAAAAATCCCGTTAATATTTGTCGTTAATGGCAATTTATTTGTGTCATATATTAAAAACTTCGGGCTGCAATTTTGGGGTGTACAGACTATTTTACTTGAGCTGAAAAATTGTACACCTCCGTATTTCGCAAGTGTTTTCAGCAAAGTGTCGCTTATAGTCGCATCTTTTTCGTCACCGTAAACAATAATATTCATCGTTTTTGCACCTTTTATTAAAGGATCCGTAAGTACGTTGAGTTTATTTTTATCAAATCAAGGCTGTGTATTCGCAAGTTAGGGGTAGAGCCCGGGAGAGACCTTTGCGTGCATTTGGACGAATTGTTTTCTTGTAAATTTGGAACCAGCATACTTAAACTACGCTTTGTCGGGGTGTGTTGATCAAATAATAAAATGTGATATAATGGGTAAAAAGTAGTAGTATAGCTATGTGAAGGTTCAAAAAATGTGGATGCCAATTTGTTCCCGCAAGGCATAAAGGCAAGAGCAAGCAAGAAAAACTTCTGGCGGTGTGGATGTACGCGACGGTTATTCATTTAGAACTATCGCCAAGTTTTTTAAAGTCAACGTTCATTCGACGTTCGTTTGGGTGAAGAGCTTCGCGAAAAAAACTATTCCAAGCCGGTTCAAATCGATGATGGCGTCATAATTGAACTCGATGAAATGTGGCATTTTTTATGTTCAAAAAAAGACAAGTTTGGATTTGGAAAACTTATTGCCGAATCACAAAACAGCTCATCGATTGGGAATGTGGCGCATGAGATGCTGAAACATTTAGAAAATTGGTTCGCAAGATTTAGACGGAAAACTTGCTGTTTTTCACGCTCTCTCGAAATGGTTGATTTAACAAAGCTTCCTTTATGCGGCCTTCCATGTCAATAAATCTATTGATATAGTTATTTGGTCAACGCACCCAAGTATTTTATATTGCAAATCACAAACTTGACTTCGGAAAAACAAAAGCTTTTTATCAATTTTTAAGTTTTCAACAAATTCAGATAAAGCTTGACCTTCGGCCTTTTTCTCGCCAGAGGTTATGTATTTCAGAAACGGCAGTTTTCATTGTCGATTATGCTTAATTTTATACATTTGTTTTGTCTTTTCAAAATACGTTAGGAACTGATGATGGACTAAAATTCAAATAAAAATGCACACAAGCTTAAAATGTGCACGCAAAAAGCGAATTAATTTCGAATTTGGCTGCGGCACTAGGATTCGAACCCAGACAAACAGAGTCAGAGTCTGCTGTGCTACCGTTACACAATGCCGCATCAATAACGCCATTATACTCCGAAGAAAATTATAAGTCAAGCTGTTTTGTGGTATGGGCATTGCTAAATTCCAGTATATGCAAGCGAATATCCTGTAAAATCAAATTCTGAAAAACTGTATAAGTAGTCGCTTCTTTTAACTTTTACCGTTTGAAAAAACCGCAGCAACGTATGCAACATTAGACCTCTTGCGAAAATAAACATGCAGCATGAAACATGAAAAAATAGCAAATAATTCAGGAGCGCAACTAACAGCAAATAGCGGCTATCAAGGACTTACCAAGTTGCACACGAATTCCGTTTTGCCGAAAAAGTCTAGCA
>JAZQJR010000053.1:0-2929 GCA_045541715.1 Acutalibacteraceae bacterium | reverse complement strand
GCCGAACAACAAAACAGCTCATCGATTGGGAGTGTGGCGCGCGAAATGCTGAAACATTTAGAAAAATGTACGAGCGATTGAAAAAGTGGAACGTAAAAGTATTCTTTAGCGATCGATACAGTGTTTATCGTGATTTTATACAACCGAGATGTCTAATTCAAACAAAATCAGAAACACACTTGATCGAAAGTAACAACTTTCCTCAAAGACACTGGTTTGCAAGATTTAGACGGAAAACTTGCTGTGTTTCTCGCTACCTCGAAATGATTGATTTGACCATGTTCATTTATGCGGCATTTCACGTCAATAAATCTGTCGGCATAATTGTTTGATCAACGCTTACAAGATGCTGCTGCCCGGAATTGGCAGCAGCATCTTTCATCTGAAGTGCCTTTTTATCTACAAAACGACCGTTACTGTTTTCTGAGAAATTGTCTGACTAAATAGAACATTATATCACAGCTTAAGCGGTTTTTTAGCATTTATTTCCGTATGTGCTCAATAATTTTAGGTATTACAACAACGGTTTTAATGCGCTAATACTGAACTTGTTCATATTTGTGAAAAATGCAGCTTTCCAAAGCGACAAATTAGTTACATCTTCTTAGCGTCAATACTTGCAAGAGCTGCACGCCGAGACAAATTTATGCGGCCCTTGTCGTCGATTTCCGTAATCTTCACGATAATCTCGTCGCCGACTTTGACAACGTCCGAAACCTTTTCGGTGCGCTTATTGTCAAGTTGCGATATATGACAAAGGCCCTCCTTACCCGGAGCAAACTCAACGAAGGCACCGAAATCCATAATGCGCGTGACGTGGCCGGTGTAGATGGCGCCGACCTCCGGCTCCTTGACGATAGACTCAACGATGGCCAAAGCACGGTTGCAGTTAGCCATGTCGAGGCCGGAAATAAACACGTGGCCATCCTCCTCGATGTCGACTTTAACGTCGCAATCGGCGCAAATTTTCTGCACTACCTTGCCGCCAGGGCCGATGACCTCGCGAATTTTCTCGACGTCAATCAAGGTCGTCAGCATCTTAGGCGCATATGGAGAAAGCTCGCTACGAGGCCGGTCAATCGCCTTGAGCATAATCTCGTCCAGGATGTAGTCGCGAGCCTTGTGCGTCTTGAGCAGCGCCTCCTTAATCATCTCAGGTGTCAGACCGTCGATCTTGAGGTCCATCTGAATCGCCGTGATGCCCTTGTGCGTGCCTGCAACCTTGAAGTCCATGTCGCCGAAGAAGTCCTCGAGGCCCTGGATGTCCACCATCGTCATCCAGCGGTCGCCCTCGGTGATGAGCCCGCACGAAATGCCCGCGACCGGCGCAGTTATCGGCACACCGGCGTCCATGAGGGCAAGTGTGGAGCCGCAAACAGACCCTTGCGATGTCGAGCCGTTTGAGGAAACGACCTCTGAGACTAGGCGAATCGCGTATGGGAACTTCTCAACAGGCGGAATGACCGGCACCAAAGCGCGCTCAGCCAAGGCGCCATGCCCGATTTCGCGGCGTCCAGGCCCACGACTCGGACGCGTCTCGCCGACGGAAAACGACGGGAAATTGTAGTGGTGCATGTAGCGCTTGTCCTCTTCGCCGTCGATGCCGTCGAGCATTTGCTGGTCGCTGACCGAGCCCAATGTTGCAACAGTCAAAACTTGAGTCTGGCCGCGCGTGAACAGGCCCGAGCCATGGACTCGCGGCAAAATCGCAACCTCAGCAGCCAGCGGACGAATCTCATCCATTTTCCGGCCGTCCACGCGCTTTTGCTCGTCGATGAGCCAGCGCCGAACGATACTTTTTTGCGCCTTATACATGCAAGCGTCAATTTGCGCGGCCGAGTCCGGATAAATCTCCGCAAAATGCTCGTGAACCCGCTTGTAAACTGGCTTCAGCTGCTCATCGCGAACCTTTTTATCGTCCGTGAGAAGCGCAACTTTTAAGTCCTCCTCCGCAAAAGCCTTAACCGCTTGAATCATCGCCTCATCGGGCTCGGTCGAGGTGTAGGTGAACTTATCTTTGCCAATCTCGTCGCGAATTCTCTTGATGAACGCGATGATTTTCTGGTTCGCCTCGTGCCCGGTCATGATACCGTTGAACATCGTCTCGTCGTCGACCTCGTTCGCGCCCGCCTCAATCATCGCGATGCGGCTATCCGTCGAGGCAACCGTCACGGCCATCTGCGAGGATTTCTTCTGCTCGTCGGTTGGATTGATCACAAACTTGCCGTCAACCAGGCCGACGCTCACGCCGGAGATTGGGCCGTTCCAAGGAATGTCCGAGATGCTCAGGGCCACCGAGGTGCCGACCATCGCGGCGATCTCAGGCGAGCAGTCCGGGTCAACAGACATCGTCGTGCACACGACGGACACATCATTGCGCATATCCTTCGGGAAGAGCGGACGAATCGGCCTATCAATGACTCGCGACACTAAAATTGCCTTCTCGCTCGGGCGACCTTCCCTCTTCAAAAATGAGCCAGGAATCTTACCTACAGCATACAGTTTTTCCTCAAAGTCGACCGACAATGGGAAAAAGTCGATGCCCTCACGCGGCGCCGCACTAGCAGTTACGGCCACATTGACGACGGTCTCTCCATAGCGCACCAGACAGGATCCGTTGGCCAGTTGCGCGAGCTTCCCGGTCTCGATGACCAACTCGCGACCCGCAAAATCAGTTTTAAATACTTTATAATCTTTGAACATAAACGTCCCTCCATGTTGAATTTCCGCGTCCGTCGGAGAGATTTTAGCAAGAAAACCTGCGCTAAACCACGGCTGAGCACACGTTTCAATGCTAAAGTGGCGCTCCAGACGAGACGTCATTTTAGGATTGATTTAATCAAGCACCGGCGCGCCGCGAGGCGCAGAAGGGCCGGAGGGGCTTCGGCCCGCCCCGAGGTCCACAAAAGTGGGGTCTGGGCCGCCACGA
>JAZQJR010000052.1:0-1696 GCA_045541715.1 Acutalibacteraceae bacterium | reverse complement strand
AAATACCTTTAAAATCTCTTTGCATTAAAACCTCCTCCTCTAAAATGGCAAATCATCAAAAGTTTTAAAATTGCTATTCTCGCGGGCGCTAATGTTACATTCCTCGCTATACTTCAGGCGCGAATTGCCTGCGCGGGCGCCGCGCTGTATCTCTTGTTCAGTGATGATTTCGCGGACGATAAAACCTTTGTAATACTTGCCGTCTTATCGTTTCAACTTTCACAAGACTTGCCTTCGCCGCGTGATGCAACTCGAAATTTGAAAAATCTCAAGAGCGACTTGTCCCGCGGGGTCACCCGCCGCTTTGCAAGCCCTCCAAACGCAGTACAGTCGGCAAAAGTGGGTTTCCCTACCGTTCTAAGCTTTTTCCCTCATAAGAATAAATTCGCGAGCAACTTGGATTGTTATTTTCACCAAACTTTGTACGCGACTCGGTCGGCGCGACCACGCGCTCTTTTCCGTTGCTAAGTTGCCGCGAAAACCTTATCCCGTCCTGACCAACTTTTTTAAATTCATCGTAAATTCTGCCTCTGAAAATCACCATGTTGACATAACAATTGCCGTTGTAAATTTTTGTTTCGTTTTTAAATATTTTAATTTTTTTATTCATAAGCTGCTCCTTTTAAATCTTATTCCCGGTCAAAAACATTGTCGTCTTGCGCGCTCCCGCTTGCAATTCTCTGTGTTTTTTCCTATTCGTCAGCACCGCTTTTTCTGCCACCGGCAGCGCGGCACTGCGAATCATTATCATAAATTTTTGTTGTTTTCATAAATTAACACACCTCATAATTTTTTATTAAAACTTTTGTTTCTGGAATCTCGGCGTACATTTTTGCCCGGTCAGAAATATAGTCGCACTGCTCACTTGGAGTGCTTCGCATTGCTCGTTATTTCTTCCTATTCGTCAGCACCGCTTTTTCTGCCACTGGCAGCGCGGTACTGCGAATCATTAAGCCCCTCCAAAATTTCAACTCGCTGTTTAACCGTCAACTCTTTAAAACTGCTTACGTTGTATCTTTTTAAGAGCATAGCATATAATTTATCTGGCTCGTCAAAGTTAATCGTAGATTTTTTAACACTTTTAGCCTCTTGGAATTTTGAACTCAGTCAAACTGCGGGCATATTGCCTGAATTTCGCTGCTTAACGTTGTGCGCAAGTTGGCCTGCGGGGCCACCCGCTTTTTTCAATTTCAATCTCTGGTAAATCTTCACCAGCATATAAATAAAGCCCCAACCCATGCCGAGCTAATGCCTTTGTTAAGCTTCTTTGAATCGATTTGTTTACATCAAAGCTCGTAACATTCTCAAGGCTAATAGACTTATTTTTATAGTCCATTATCGGCAAGTACTCTATGTGCTCAAGACCAGCGATTTCAACACCTGGCTTCAGCTTCACATAAAATAAAGCCAAAATCGCACAAGTTCACCTGCCATTCTTTGGCCGCGTGCCTACAAGCTGAACTTGAGCTGCAACTCATAGTGCGACTCGGCCAGTGCGGCCACGCACCCGTCGGTGAAATAAATGCAACCGTTTTCAGTTTCATAAACTTTATAATTCGCCTCTGGAAAGCGCTTTTTTACCTCTGCCCAGGAGACAAGTACGATAGACCATTCTTCTTTTCGACGTGGCCGTTCACATTAATTTCAAACAGTGTCTCAAACACTGATTTTTCCATCTTAAATTTCACCGCGGCTC
>JAZQJR010000051.1:0-4035 GCA_045541715.1 Acutalibacteraceae bacterium | reverse complement strand
AAATCTGGCAATATGCACACAAGCTTTATCGACGACACGCTCTACCATCTGTAACAAAAAAACGCACCGGCATACCATGAATCCACAGCAAGATGAATTTTCGTGTTGAGCTCCGCGAGTGACCTCGCACGACAAGACGCGACCGCATTTTTTTCGATAATAAATGTAAATTATGCTCGCGCTAATAGCAATTTTACCGCAATTGTAGAGTTCATATATACCTTTAAGACAAAAACGTTGCATCTTTGCACAAAATCTTAAAAGGAGGCAATTATCAGCCGCGTTAAAGTGTATCCAGATGCAGCCGGCGCCAAAGGAGGGAACCAGGCGGTGGGGTGCACAAAAGGGCGCTCAACACGAAAATACATCTGGCTGTGGATGCTCATGGTATGCCGGTGTGATTTTTTTATCGCAGACGCTATCGTTGTGGATTGCTCAATTTTCAAGCTGAATATTTGCTGCCCGACCGTGGTTATGACACTGACGCTATCATTAGAAGCGCGCTTCAAGCGTGAATGAAGCCAGTAATTCCTCCGAAAAAGAAACCGCAAAGTTCTGCGCAACTACGATAAGCATATTTACAAGCTGCGACACCTCGTTGAGAATGCTTTTTTGCAGCTCAAGAAATAGCGAGGAGTTGCTACGCGTTATGCTAAGAACGTTTCTTCATTAGATCTCTTGCGAAATTAAACATGCAGCATGAAACATGAAAAAATAGCGAATAATTCAGGAGAACAACTATCAGCAGATAGCGTCTATCAACTGTTAGTTGCGATCCGGATTTCAAGTGCATTTTGCTATTTTTAGGTATTGCTAAATGTTTGATACACTCAATAAAATCCCTATGCATAAACAATAAAAGTGAGTACATGATCATCTGCAGGCTCTTTGAATAGCAGTAGGTTTTTTGAGCAAATCGCGCAAGATAGTGACGCAACAACTGGTTCATTCGCTCGACGGTGTACGTGTGTGCTTTGGCCAGTGAGATGTTTAGTGGGGGCGATGAGATGGTATACATGCCAATGGTCAGACGCATAAAATCTTGCGTCAATATGGCTAATTTTATCCGCGAGTTTTTGGAAGTATTTTGTTTCTCGAGTGCCAATCTGAACCCCCAACAAGCCGCTTTGTGTCGCGGTCTACCGCGGTCCAAAGCCAGATGTTTTTTTAAAATTTACGCACAACTCATCAAGCTCTAATACATCGACTTTTTCGTCTTTTTTAGGGACTTTATCTAATTTTGCGCCGACTTTTTTACCAAGTTTATGACAGAAACATGGCTAACCTTAAGAATCCTTTCAATTCTTCTGAAACCAGTTCCTTCCAAATACAACTGTATTGCTTTTCGCCTAATATGCTCCGGGTAGCCGCGCTGGCTTACAGTGTAGTGGCATCTACACTCTTTGCACAAATATCGCTGTTTTTATTGTTGAATCCGCTTTTTACTCGTTTGCCGCTCCCGCATTTCGGGCATTTAAGTTCTTTATCCATGCTTTTATTTTACACTGCATATCGGTTTTTAGCAATGCCAAGAAAACGTATCGCTGTTGAGCACGTGATCGCCTTGGTTAAGCGGTTCCAGATTCTTTCAGAACGCTACCGCAACCGAAGAAAACGCTTTTCTCTACGGTTTTCTTTGATCGCGGGTATTTGCAATTTTGAACAACTCTCTTATTTTCGCAAGAGACCTAATGCTTTTTTACATCTCAAGAAATGGCAAGGCATTGCTACGCGTTATACTAAGAACGTTTCTTCATTTGTTGCTGCAGTTCAAATTAGTGTATTGCAGTTTGATTTAAAATTTATTGACGACACAATCTAGCCAAATACAACTCCTGCAAAAATTCATCTTTGAGTAAGAACTTAAATTTACGTTTTGTAGGAAAATCTAGCCCATAAACACTCAACTGTGACACTACCTACCGGGCAAATTGCTTTCACGGCGCGCTTATGCTAGAATGAAATTGCTTAATTTTCAGGAGGTACTTCAACTATGGCATATAAGATTAGCGACGAATGCATTTTTTGCGGCGCTTGCGAGGCAGAGTGTCCCGTCGGTGCGATTTCCTCCGGCGACGGCAAGTTTGTCATCGACCCAGAACTTTGCATCGATTGCGGCGCTTGCGCAAGCATTTGTCCGGTAGGCGCGCCATCTCAAGGCAATTAATCAGGCGTATACATAGCTAAGCGGGCGTCAACAGCCGCATTGTGGATGTTGGTGCCCTTTATTTTTGCACAGATCAAACCTTAGCAAGGGGCGGTCCGCACGATTAAAAATCGTGCTCGCCGACAAATTTTGTCGGCGGCCGCAAATTGAAAATTTGCGGGGACCGCCCCCCATCGCAGCAGCCGAGAAAGAGGGAAACCATTGTTAAAAGAGGGCGAACGTATAGAGAACCTGTCGAACGACATAAAGGTAATAATTTCGCGAGAGCACAGCTTTGGCACAGACACGATGCTTCTCGCGGACTTTTCCATGCCGAAAAGACACGAGCAGGCGGTGGAGATCGGCACAGGCTGCGGCGCGATACCACTATATTGGTGCAGCACGACCGAGGTGAGAAAAGTCATCGCGATAGACATACAAGCGAAGGCCTGCGACCAACTGCGGCGATCCATCGGGCTGAGCGGCGTGGCGGATAAAATCGAGGTCCTTCACGCGGACATAAAGGGCCCCATGCCGACGATAGTGCCGCACAGCTGCGATTTAGTCGTGTGCAACCCGCCGTACAAAGCCGTCGGGAGTGGAATTGTCAACGAGGAAAAAGAGCGGCGCATCGCCCGGCACGAGCACGAATGCACCATCGACGACGTGACAAGCTGCGCGGCGAGGCTGCTAAACTTTTGGGGCCGACTTTGCCTATGTCATCGCGTTGAGCGCCTATGTGATGTTCTTGAGTCGATGCGAAAAAACGGTCTCGAACCAAAGAAAATACGCTTTGTGCAACAAAGAAAGTCCTCGCCGGCCAAGCTGTTTCTCGTCGAGGGCAAAAAAGGCGCAAAGCCCGGTCTCATCGCGATGCCGACACTTTTCATCGAGAATGACGAGGGGGATTTATCGGACGAAATGAAGCGAATTTACAAGTATTACGGAGAGCGGCCATGAGCGGCAAGTTGGTGGTCGTCGGCACGCCCATCGGCAACCTCGGCGACATGTCGGCGCGCGCGGTGCAGGCCCTCGAGGCGTCAGATTTCATCGCGGCGGAGGACACTCGCGTGACAGTGAAGTTACTGAATCATTTTGGCGTGAAGAAGCCAATGGTGAGCTACTTTGAGCACAACAAGCAGCAAAAAGGCGAGTACATCGTGGCGCGAATCCTGGCCGGCGAGACGTGCGCGTTGGTCAGCGACGCCGGGATGCCCGCGATTTCCGACCCGGGCGAGGATCTCGTGGCGCAGTGTCACGCAAATGGCATCGAAGTGACGGTCATTCCGGGCCCATGCGCATTCGTGTCGGCGCTGGCCATCTCGGGCCTCCCGACGGGTCGCTTCACCTTCGAGGGCTTCTTGAGCGTCAATAAAAAAAGTCGTTTTGCGCATCTCGACGCCATAAAAAAAGAGCCTCGCACGATGGTCTTCTACGAGGCGCCGCATAAGCTTTTGCGCACCCTGAGAGACTTTCTCGAGGCGCTTGGCGACCGTAGAATTTCCATCGTACGAGAGCTCACGAAAATCCACGAGGAAGTTTCGCTGACGACCTTGCAAGGGGCCGTTGAAAAATACGAATCCACCCCTCCGAAAGGCGAATTTGTCCTTGCCGTAGAGGGCTACAAAGAAGCTTTAGCCCCCGCCGATGCTGGCGTTTCCGTCGAAGCGGCAGTAGAAATGGCGCGAGCCCTACTTGGAAAAGGCTGCACCATCTCGGACGCCGCCAAACAGGCAGCCAAGGCCACCGGTTTGAAGAAAAGCGACATATATAAAGGGCTCCTAAAAGGGTAAAAAAGCCCTTTATGCCGGGCCTTGCCGGCCTCATCATTATATATCGCGCGCACTACTTTTGCAAGATAAAATTAGTGTTTTTACTACCAATATTTT
>JAZQJR010000050.1:0-2222 GCA_045541715.1 Acutalibacteraceae bacterium | reverse complement strand
AGACCGCTTGGCCTCCGACTTCTTCGGCGCCTCGCGGCGCCACCAGCAGCCTGCCTAGGTCACTCTTTTTTAAGGAACTCACTCAGAGAGAGTCTGCTTGTTAAAGAAATAGGCATCCATAATGTCCTTGGCGACGATTTTGGAGGTCATACCGCGCACACCGTGCTCCACGACAACACCGATAGCGATGCCATTTTCCCAGTCATCCTCGCTAGGCGCCGCATAGCAAATGAAGGTGGTGTGATCCGAGCCGCTATTCTGAGCCGTACCGGTTTTGGCGATCACGTAGCCCGGATATCCGCTAAAATTCGAGGCCGTACCAGACAAAACGACCTGTCGCATAGCCTTTCTCACCGAGTTAAGGTTCTCCTCCGAGACCTCCCCATCTGCCAACAATTCAGGCGCATCGGGGTTATTTTCCATGATGATGTTCTCGCGCCGATAGTCGGTAATCTTGCGCACAACGTGAGTCTTATAGCGCTGGCCGCGGACAATCGTGGCCATATACGTCGCCAATTGCAGCGGAGAGAATTGGTTATCCGACTGACCGATGGCCGCCTTAATCGTGACCAAATCACTCCAACGTGTGCCTATCGACTTACTATATTCGGGCCCCGCGAGGACTCCAGCGGTCTCGGCCAACTCGATGCCGGTCTTGACGCCGAGTCCAAAGTTTCTGCAATAGCGATTCATATTGCCTATGCCCAGACGCCGACCGACCTCCGAGAAGTACACGTTGCAAGACTTCGCCATCGCATAATTGAGCTGCGCATCCCTGTGGACACCCAAGCATTTCGTGGTAAAGTTGTGCCCAGGATAGTGATAAACGCCGATGCAGCGAATCTTGTCCTCCGGCGTGAGAACGCCCTCTTGAAGCGCGCCGCAAGCAACAATCGGCTTGAAAATCGAGCCTGGCGCCGACGCCCCTTGAAACGCCCTATTGAGGAGCGGGCTTGCCTTATTCGTGGCCAGCTGCGAGTAATATCCCGGCTCGCCGAGTTTTCCTAAGTCATAGCTCGGGTAGGTTGCGGCCGCCAGCACCGAGAAATCCTTGACTCGAAGCGCCACGACTCCGCCACCTACGCAATCGTATTGCCCAGAGTACCGAACCGCCCGAGCTATCGACTCATTCGCGACCCGCTGCACATTCGCATCGATGGTCAAGTAGACCGTGTTGCCGAGCTTGGCTTCCTTGGCGTTCGGCGTGTGCAAGACCGTACCATCTCTGGCGACCTCGACCTTTTTCTCGCCGGCCACGCCGCGAAGATACTCCTCGAGGGCCGCCTCAATGCCGCTTTTCCCGACGATGTCCTCCAAAGTGTAGCCCTTATCCTTCAGGCGCTCATATTGCTCCTCGGAGATCTTTCCGGCGTAGCCCACAATGTGCGGCGCCAAGTCCGAATTGACCGGTTGCCTCTTGGCCGAGAGGCCTATGCGGACGCCCGGATTATCCTGAAACTTCTCCGAGACAATCATCAAAAGCTCAGGGCTAATGTCCTCAGCGAAGGCGTACGAGCTGGCCATCGAGTCGTAGTAGCCGCAGACAGCCATGTTGTACTTCACGCTGACAAGGTCGCGCTTCGTCTTCGGGTCGTAGTTCTCGCAGTTGTACTTTTGCGCGAGCTTGCTCATGCATTCGTCGGCGGTGGAGTATTCGTTCAAGTTGAGGCGATTCTTCCCCTTGAGTTCTCGAACTTCCCGCTCCTTGCCCTCGACAAACTCAAAGTGATTACTGGCGGTCAACCTTATAGGCAGCTCGTCGATGAAGGGCTCATTCTTGAGTTTCATCAGGTTGATAAGCTCCAAAATCGTCGAGTTTTCTTGATCCGCCTCAAGGGCAAATCGGTCGAGCATTATCTTGTAGCCGGTGACGTTTTCCATCAAGCCAACACCATTCACGTCGAGGATTTCCCCGCGCAACGCCTCGGTCTTGTTCCGATAAATGCTGCTTCGGTTCGCGCGTTCGCGGAATTCCTCGCCGTTGACAATCTGCCAGTCCACCAGGCGCGCGATGTACGCCGAGAACACTGAAACGATCAGCACCAAGCAGAAAATATACCTTGGGTTCGCCTTGAGTTTCATAAAAGTCACCGCCCTTCGCAGAAAAGTCAGTTTTCCCCCTTGAGGGACTAGATCTTATTTATTAGCTACGTGCGGGCCGCGAGGCCAAAGAAAATAAATTTATTTTCTTTGTGGCCCAGAGCCCAACTTCGTTGGGCTCT
>JAZQJR010000049.1:0-2716 GCA_045541715.1 Acutalibacteraceae bacterium | reverse complement strand
TAAAGGAACATCGTCAAATCAATCATTTCGATGGAGCGGGAAACACAGCAAGTTTTCCGTCTAAATCTTGCAAACCAGTGTCTTTGAGGAAAGTTGTTACTTTCAATCAAATGTGTTTCTGATTTTGTTTGAATTAGACATTTTTGGTGGTATAAAATCACAATAAACAGGGAGTGTTGATCAAATAACTATACTGATAGATTTGTTGACATGAAAGGCCGCAGGAACATCGTTAACTCAATCATTTCGATCGAGCGGGAAACACAGCAGGTTTTACGTCTAAATCGCGCAAACCAGTGGCGTTGCGAGAATTTGTTACTTTCAATCAAATGCGTTTCTGCTTTTGTTTAAATCAGACATTATTGTGGTATGAAATCACGACAAACACTGTATCTATCGCCGAAAAAGATCCTGAAGCTCCATTTTTTCAATAGTTCGTACATTTTTCGAAACGTTTCAGCATTTCGCGCGCCACACTCCCAATCGATGAGCTGTTTTGTGGTTCGGCAATACGCTTTCCAAATCCAAACTTGTCTTTTTTTGAATGCAAAAAATGCCACATTTTATCGAGTTCAATCACTCCGCTATCGTCAATTGGATCCGGTTTGGAATAGTTTTTTTCCGCAAAACTCTTCACCCAAACGAACACAGAATGAACGTTGACTTTAAAAAATTGGCGATAGTTATAAATGAATAACCATGTGCGTACATCCAGAACGCCAGGAGTTTTTCTTGCTTGCTCCTTCCTTTATTTCTGCCTTGTGGGAACAAATTGGCATCCGCATTTTTTGCATTTGTAACGCTGCTCGCCCTTTACAAAGTTAGCCTTTTACGTATTCTTTTGACTCGCACTTTTTGCACTTGTACATAGCTATTCCGTCCTTTTCTCCCCACTATACCACATTTGATTATTTTAAAAACACTTCCTAAACTTTGATGTTAATGTTATTGATTTTTATCAAACCTAGCAATGCGCATCCAAGCTTTATTGACGACACGCTCTAGCATCTGTGACAAAAAATCGCACCGACATACCATGAACATCCAGGGCCAGGTGTATTTTCGTGTTGAGCCCCGCGAGTGACCTCGCACGACAAGACGCGGCGCGTGGTCGCGCAGAACATTTCACGCACAAAGCAAGATATAGAGCCTGAGAATCTTTTGACTTTTTGAAAAAGTTGCTAATCGGGTGCGTTTTTTGAGTTGAAATCTGATCGTTTTGCTCGTGTCTAGAACAATTATTACAACTTTGGATAAACACATGGTAAAAAACACGTCAATCATCAAGCACTCAAAATCCACGTCAGCTATCAGCATTGCTGGAATATTTTCCAATACCCTTTATCTCTCCATGGAGCTCCTGTGCGAAAAATCCCAAATACCCCATTAATAAACTGCCTTGTATCTTTTGCGTTTCCTTGTTCATTTTCTGCTTCACGTACTTTTTTGGCATTGCTAATATTTCATATATAGCGGCGATTTTCACAAACAGTAAAAATTAAAAGAAGCGGCTACTTGTGCTATTTTCAAAATTTAATTTTAGTAGGTATTCGCTTGCATGTATCGGATTTTAGCAATGCCATTTAAGCAACCCTTCGATTTAAGAACCCTACCACCGAAATAATTTTGTCCACCTGGAAGGATTTGAACATGCGATCTCCAGAACCGGAATCTGTTGTGCTACGGATAGATGCTTAATTGCATCGCAGTTTTTTACATAACAAATGCATCATAGTTCGGCGCGAGCGTTCGCGATAAACTTTACTTAAGAGACTTTTAGAAGGAGGCATAAATATGCGCAAAAAAGCCCATACTAATCGCAAAAAGCAAAGGAGCATGTGCTATGGATTTCCGGACGGACCTTGCGATTGAAGCCGTGCAACTTTTGGAGCGGCAGGACGCTGGCATAACTCAAAGGAAGCGGCAGGCGAGCGAGCTTGAGATAACGCACATAACGATTGAAGAGGATAGCATTGCGAAGAAGCTGGGCAAGCTC
Source organism: Acutalibacteraceae bacterium (assembly GCA_045541715.1). Taxonomy (GTDB): domain Bacteria; phylum Bacillota; class Clostridia; order Oscillospirales; family Acutalibacteraceae; genus CAG-557. Next base: position 720 of record JAZQJR010000049.1, on the reverse strand, counting down.
AAAGGCGAGTACATCACGATTGAGGCGCCGAGCTTTACGGACAACTTTCAAGATGTCGACGATAAAGTTGAAGTCATCTCGAAACAAATACGATACTTGCTGCCTCGGGAAGGCACTGTTTTCGTGGTCGGGCTGGGCAACGAGGCCATAACTCCGGACGCGTTGGGGCCAAGAACCATCCAGTCCATCTTGGCAACGAGGCACATAACCGGCGAGGTTGCACGCTCGACAGGGTTGGAAGCCTTGCGTTCGGTGGCTGCCATTGCGCCCGGAGTCTTGGGGCAAACTGGCATCGAGGTCAGCGAGATCGTCCAAAGTATCGTGAAAAAAATAAACCCGGCCGCTTTAATTGTCATCGACGCGCTTGCCTCGATGGAAACGAGCCGCCTTGGAACGACGATTCAGATTTGCAACACGGGAATCTCGCCTGGCTCCGGGGTCGGCAACGCGCGGCCCGGCCTGAATCAAGAAACCATGGGCGTTCCGGTCATTGGAATTGGCGTGCCGACGGTGGTTGACGCTCAGACCATGGCACGAGACCTACTCAACGCGGATGGGCACACTTGCAACGAAGAAAAGCTTTCAAAGAAAACTCAACCGCACGGCGAGCCAATGATGGTAACGCCAAGGGAAATTGATCTCCTCATCGAGCGTGCCTCAAAATTGCTGGCCATGTCTATAAACGGCGCCCTTCAGCCAAACTTCTCCGTTGAGGAAATC
>JAZQJR010000048.1:0-14557 GCA_045541715.1 Acutalibacteraceae bacterium | reverse complement strand
GACTTGCATGTGTTAGGCACGCCGCCAGCGTTCGTCCTGAGCCAGGATCAAACTCTCTAATATATTGTATTAAAAAGTCTTGCGACCGTTTTAATCAATTTTAGAGCTTTGTGTCTGCTCATTACTCGACGCTATGCGTCTTGACGAATTAAGTTCGTCACTCTTTGTAACTTTGAAAGTACGATTCTTTTTTCTATTTTAGAAAATAAGAATTTTTCCTCTCAAGAAAATTACGGGTCATTATTTGTCATCGTTGTTTAATTTTCAAGGTCCTGTTCCGCCGCTTTACACCGGGCTTTTTCGTATTCGCCCCTCAGCAGCGTGATTATTATTCTATCACTTTCAAAATCCGGTGTCAACACTTTTTTTTGAAAATTTTTAATATTTTTTCGTTTCGCTTTTTTCGACAGTTTTCGCACAATTTTGAGCAGTTGCTTTGGCAAAGAAAAAGCAGCCCGGAGGGGGCTGTTGCACACTTAAACATCATTGCGTTCTTTTTAAATCTTATTAAAAAATTTCGCCGCATTTCTTGCACTATCTATGTCCTCCTTAAAATAAAACTCTTCATCACTAAGTCCTCGAAACTTTGCATATTTTTGAGCTGACTCCAGATTCACAAACTTTTCTACACCACCGTCTGAATCGGATGAAACAAAATACACCTTTCCATTAACGCTCTTATCTAGTGCCGAAAAAACAGCCCCTCCGCTTATTCCTTTTGTTGCATCTACATCTAACTTCTTAAGCTTTTCACTTTTTGCCATTTTTATCGTCCTTTCTGAATCTAATTTTAGCCAAAGTGCTTTGGCTTGTTTTATTGTAATATAACTATTTGCAATTGTCAAGCTTTTTTGTAAGTGTTTTTGATTGGGAAGTTAAAAGCTTATTTGTAAAATAAAAGGCAGCCCCAGAGGGCTGCTTTCAAAAAACTATCTATAATAAAGTGTTTATTGTATATTGGTCAGCTTCAAAAGCAAACGGGTTCGAAGCCACTCCAGCCGTTCCATTTAACGCAACATCTAATTTACTAAGCTCTACTTCTCGCGTTTTCAGCGTTACTCCCGCGTAGTATTTCTGCAGCAGAACCGGCGATTTTAAGAGGCCGATTTCGCCCACCACTCTTGGGAGCTGCCTAAAAAGAGATCTCGCTAAAAATGTTGGTTTGCCTTTAAAAATTAACAAGAAAAGCTCTTAGCCGTATGGATGTACACACGCGGACATTCGTTCAGAACCATTGCTAAGTTTTTTAGTTAATGTTCACTCGGCCTTTGTTTGGGAGAAGAGACTTGCTAAAAATAACTACTCCAAACCGGCTACAATTGACGATATCATAGTAATTGGACTCGATAAGATGTGGCATTTTTTACGCTCAAAAAAGACAAGCTTGGATTTGAAAGGCTTATTGCTGAACAACTCATCGTATGAATTTCCCATCGTAAAGCTCCCTGCCCTTCACCACAATCTCGTCGTACTCCTTAATCGTGCCATCAGAGAAAAGCCGCGATTTTTCGGGGTTCACGCTGCAAATGACGTAATCATCCGCCGAAAAAATAATATCGATTTCCTTAAAAATGAGCTGCTTACCGTTGAGAACATAAACGCCCTTGACAAGCTTTTTCTCTTGGGTCTCCTTGCCGGTCTCCTCGTCAACGACAGTGCGCGTCAAAGTTTTCTCGTGTATCGCACTCTTGCTCACCGCGAGGCCCTTGTACTCCGCGAGGTTAATCTTGACGGGCTCTTTGCGGATAGCCAAGACATTCTCGTCGATGTAATCACACTGAAAAACCACTGCGGCCGGCGAATTCCGGTCAACTTGATTGATCGCTACAATTTTTGCATTCAACTTACTCGCGCTAACAAGCGGCATCGTCAATGTCACGCTCTGATCGACGCTCAACGGTAAAGCCTCATCTTTTTTCAAGTTGCAAACCACATACCAGTTCGAGTCGGTGACCAACTTGGCCGCGCTGTCATTTTCGTTCGCAATGGCAGTATTCTCCAGCAACGAGCTAACTTGATCGGCTGTAATTTTTTTTACGTCAACGTAATTAAAAGCTTTTTCATAGCCATCCGTCTTGCACACAAAGTAGCCAGCGTCCTCAGCTAAGACACTTCTCGAGCTTTTATCGAGACCTGCGTTAACTTGAGCCAACTCTTCTTTCAACTGCGCAATTTTCTCTGCTAAAGCTAAAGCCTGACCTGTCGCAAGCTGGCGTTCGTTCAATAAGTATAAAATCTTCTCCTTGCAACTAGGCACTTCGTCGAACTTATTATTGTGCACTTTTTTTATCAAGCTATTAAGCTCCAAGTACGCCTGCTGCTCCATCGCACTCGGCGTTGTGGAGAGCGCCACACTAAAGCTATTAAGGCTCTCCAAACGCTTTATTTCTCGCTCAAGCAAGTCGGCTTTTTTCTTCAATAGGCCCTGCTTCTCGGAGGCATAAACTTGCGCGACAACGCCATTTTTCTCGACTTTGTCGGCATCGTTCAAGATAAAGTTCATATAGCCACTTGAGGCCGTGGGGATTTCAATCTCATCGCGTATGATGTATGCCTGCGCATCAATTGAGTCAAACGCCTGCGTCACATAAGCCGTCTCGGTCTTTACGCTGGGGAAAATCATCACATAAAGATGGTACAAAACGTAGAAAACCGCCAACGCAGCCAAAACTATGCACGTAAATTTTTTAACAGCTTTTCTGCTCATTTCTACATCCTTCAAGGTTACTTGACAATATTATATCACGAATTTTTGTAATCATCTATAATTTCTGCACAAAAATTCACAACATCTGCAAAGTTTGAGTAATCGTCCAAGAAAATCCACTTTATGCGTTCATCTCGGCGAAACCACGTCAGTTGACGCTTGGCATAGCGTCGCGTCTGCATTTTCAGGTTCTCGACGGCCTCCTCAAGTGAACACTCTCCTCGCAGGTATGGTGCCAATTCCTTATAACAAATCGCATTCATCGCGGTTTTGCTGCCGTTCGAGGCCAAAACCTTTCTTGCCTCGTCGAGCAAACCGGCCTTGAGCATTTTGTCTACTCGAGCATTGATTTTCTCATATAAGGCATCGCGATTTCTATATGTCATACCAAACATCAGCGTCTCATATGGCGAGTTAGCCGTCTTCGAGTTTGCCACGTGTTGAGCCATCGTAACGCCCGTGAGCTTATAAATTTCTATCGCTCTGATGATACGAAGAGCATCGTTCGGGTGCAATTTTTTCGCGGTTTCCTCGTCGAAGGTCGCCAACTCGCGAAGGAGCGCCTCTCCCCCATCTCGCTCAAGTTTTTGCCTCAAGGCCTCGCGCAAGGTCGGATCAGATTTTTGTTCAACGAATCGCGTGCCACTCAGCAAAGAGCTAACGTATAAGCCGGTGCCGCCCACTAGAAAAGGCAGCTTGCCGCTCGCGTGGATGTCCGCGATTTTTTCCTTGGCCAAGGCCACATACTCCGCTACGCTAAACTCCTTGTCGCATGGCAAAAAGTCAATCAAATGGTGCGACACACCTTGCATCTCAAGGTCGGTCGGCTTGGCGGTGCCGATATCCATGCCCTTGTAAATTTGCATCGAATCCGCCGAGACCACTTCGCCGCCAAAGCGCTTGGCCAACTCAACGGAGAGACGAGTTTTTCCGCAAGCTGTGGGGCCGACGATTGTCACAATTTTAGTCTTACTCATGGCGCCACTCACACCCGGCCGAAGCGCTTTTCCAGCTCGTGTTTTTTCATCGAAATCGCCACCGGACGGCCGTGCGGACAATATCGCGGGTCCTCCTTGAGGATGCGCTGCACCAGCGCCTGCAGCTCCTCGGGCTTGGTCTCCCGGCCTGCCTTAATCGCCGCCCGGCAGGCGATGTTCTCCCACAGCCACCGCTCGTAGTCGCTCTGGATGTTCTTGCGATGCTCCAAAATGTACGTCGCCATCTGCACGATGATATCACTGACATACACGTTCTCGAGGTACGACGGCGCCGCGCGCACGATGACAGTCGCGTTGCCGAAGTCACTAATATCGAAGCCGGCCGCCGTAAACAAATCCATGTTGTCCACAATTGCGGCGTACTCATCCTTGCTCAGCGAGACCACCACCGGCTCTAAGAACAACTGCGACACCGGCGCCATCCTCTTCGACTTGAGTTCCTCGAAAATCATCCGCTCGTGCGCGGCGTGCTTGTCAATGAGCACCATTTCGGCGTTATTTTTCTCGACGATAATGTATGTGTTAAATATTTCGCCTCGGATTCTAAAATCAAAGTCCTCCGCGCCGCTAAGCACCAGTTGCTGAGGCTGAACTTGCTCCTCTTTTGCCTCTACTTGTTGAGGCTCTGGCTCTAGCTCTAGCACGGACTCTTTTTTCTCCGCAACTTTTTCAAGGGAGTTATTCTTTATCTGCTCCACTTTCTCAAGGACCTTCTCGGCAAGCACCTCATTTACTGGTTTGCTCTTCACCAAAGGCGGCTCAAACTTTTGCTCAACGACGGTCGGCTCGCTCTTCTTTGAGTACACATTTTCGACTTTCTTCGGCACGAAAATTTCCGGCGCTTCCTCTGCTTGCGCAAGTAACTCTTTGGCACGCTCAACTTTTAGTGCAAATTCGTTCACTTGTCGAGCTGGCTTCGAGATAACTTCCGGCGCTTTTTTTTCAAAGTTAAAAGCACCTACAGTCGGTTGAGGCTGCACTTTCTCGACGCTACTTTTCTCAAACAAGGCTGACCTATCGCCGTGCAGCAAGGCCGTCTTGACGCCGTGATAAACCGCATCGAATATGGGCCGCTCGTCGACAAAGCGCACCTCAACCTTGGCCGGGTGCACGTTGACGTCGACCGTGTCGAAGGGAATCTCGATGTTCATCACGCAGGAGGGGAACTTTTGCACCATGATCGAACCCTTAAAGGCCTCCTCCAACGCCGCCATCGCAGTGCGACTCTTGACGTAGCGATTGTTTATGAAAAAGTGCTGCATGCTCCTCGAGGCGCGCGGCGATGAGGGCTTGCTGATGTAGCCGCTGACGCGCACGCCGTTCAACTTGTAGTCGAGCGCCATGAGCGAGGAGAAAAATTCCTTGCCATAGACCGCATAAATAGCCGAGCCCAGCTTGCCGTTGCCGGGAGTATTCAGCTCGAGCTTGTTTTCGCGGATAAACTTAAAGGCAATTTCCGGGTGCGACAAGGCGATTCTATCGAGGATTTTCGCGATAGAGCTACCCTCGGAGCTGTCCTTTTTCAGGAATTTCATCCTTGCGGGCGTGTTATAAAAAAGGTCGCGCACAATAATCGTCGTGCCTTGCGAGCAGCCACAGTCCTCGAAGAGAACCTCCTCGCCGCCTTCAATCTTGTAGTGCACGCCGGTCAGCTGCTCACTCGTGCGGGTCATCAAATCAACCCTCGAGACCGCGCAAACAGAAAATAGCGCCTCACCGCGAAAGCCCAACGTCGCGATATTATTGAGGTCATCCTCGAGCTTTATCTTGCTGGTGGCGTTGCGCAAGAAGGCATTTTGCACGTCGTCGCGCTCGATGCCACAGCCGTTGTCGGTGATGCGCATGTAGGTGACGCCGCCGTTTTTTATCTCCACTGTTATCGCCGTTGCGCCCGCATCGATCGAGTTTTCGACAAGCTCCTTTATCACCGAGCTTGGCCGCTCAACGACCTCTCCGGCCGCGATCAGCTCGGCGACGTGCTTGTCCAGAACGTTTATCTTCCCCATAATGAATCCCTCTAAAATCGCGAGTGCCCTAATGATAGTTTTGTCTTTTTCAGCCTGGCCGGCCGCGAGGCCAACGAAAATAAATATTTATTTTCGTTGTGGCCCAGAGCACAACTTTGTTGTGCTCTGGGCTGGCCGAAGGCCCGTATGGCCTTCGGCGCCTCGCGGCGCCCATCGGTTTGATTAGGGCACTCCCATAAAATTACTTCCTCAGCAGGTTGACGAGCTCGAAGAGCGTGCCCATCGCCTCAATCGGCGTGAGCGTGTTGACGTCGACTTTTTCCAACTTCTCGAGGACCTCTTTTTGCGCTTGCTCAAGGTCATTGTTTTGAGTTTCGGGCCGAGACTCACACTTGGATACCTCGACACTCGACACCAAGCTACCACTTTCGATATCCTTCAAAATCACCTTTGCGCGCTCGATAATCCACTCGGGCACACCGGCCAACTTGGCGACCTCTATGCCAAAGCTGTCATCCGTGCCACCGCGAACAATCCGCCGCAGAAACGTAATGTCGTCGCCGCGCTTCTTCACCGCGATGTTATAATTCTTGACGCCCGGCAACAAATTTTCCAGCTCGATCAACTCATGATAATGCGTCGCAAAAAGCGTCTTCGCGCCGAGTTTCTCACGGTCGGCCACAAACTCAATCACAGCACGCGCAATGCTCATGCCGTCGAAGGTCGACGTGCCGCGGCCAATTTCGTCCAAAATAATCAAGCTGCTCGAGGTCGCCGAATTCATAATCTGCGCGACTTCCATCATCTCGACCATGAACGTCGATTGGCCACTGGCGAGGTCGTCCGAGGCGCCAACTCGCGTGAAGATGCTCTCAACGACGCCGATCTCCGCGTGGGAGGCCGGCACGAAGCAACCAATTTGAGCCATCAAAACGATGATCGCAACTTGTCGCATGTATGTAGATTTTCCGGCCATATTCGGCCCGGTAATCACCGAAATCATGTTCTCGCCCGTGTCAAGGGTTACGTCATTCGGCACGAACATCGACTCCTGCATCAGGGCCTCCACGACCGGGTGCCGCGAGTCCTTCAGGATGATTTTATCCGAGTCATTAACGACCGGTCGCACAAATCTATTCTCATAGGATGTAGTCGCAAATGACAGCAAAACATCCAACTTCGCGATGGCCTTAGCCGTCTTTTGTACGCGATTTAAATTCCTTGCAACTTGCTCGCGAATCTTACAAAAGAGCTCATACTCCAGCTGCATCGAACGGTCCTTGGCCCCGAGGACGCGCCCCTCGATCTCCTTGAGCTCCGTCGTGATGTAGCGTTCGCAGTTCGACAACGTCTGCTTGCGGATGTAGTCCGCCGGAACCTTGTCCTTAAACGAATTTGAGACCTCGATGAAGTAGCCAAACACCCGATTGTAGCCGATTTTCAGCTTCGGAATGCCCGTCTTGGCCTTCTCCTTGAGCTCGAGCTCCGCCATCACGTCCTTGCCGCTGGTCATGTCGCCACGCAGCAAGTCAATCTCCTTGTCGTATCCGGGCTTGATAATCGAGCCCTCCTTCACGGAAATGGGCGGCTCCTCCACGATGGCGTCGTCGAGCAAGGTCTTTATGTCCTCGAGGGCGTCGATGCTGCCGTCTATCTCGCGTAAGAGTGGCGCTTTGACATCCTTCAATGTGTCCTTAATGGCGGGAAAACGCGAAAATGCATAGCACAACGAGCGCAACTCGCGCGCGTTAGCCGAGCCATAGACAATCCGCGTCATGAGGCGCTCGAGGTCATATACGCCGCGAAGTTGCTCGCGCAAGGTGTCCATCAGGACGATGTCCGAGCAAATTTCCTCCACGGCGTCCTGGCGCCGGAGAATCTCTGTCACGCTCAGCAGCGGCTGCTCGATGTACGTCTTGATGAGCCGCTTACCCATCGCCGTGCGCGTCTTGTCGAGCACCCACAGCAGCGAGCCGCGCTTTTCCTTGTTGCGCATCGTCTCGACCAACTCGAGGTTGCGGCGCGTCGTCAAGTCAAGGCGCATAAACTGGTTCTCGCTATATAAGTTCAACGTGTTGATGCGCTCAAGGCCGATTTTTTGCGTCTCCTTGAGGTACTCAAACAAACTCGCCAGCGCAAAGACAACATTATCCTTGCCGTCGAGCGAAAGTTCCTCGAGCGACTTGTTGGCAAGCTGCTTCGAGACCGTCTGCTTGCACTCAGAAAGCTTAAAATTTATCTCGTCTTTTATCTCAACGGTGCATTTCAGCTTTTCGCTCACGAAGGGCTGAAACGCCTTGAATTGCTCCATATCGCCGCTAACAATGAGCTCGCGCGGACTAAACTTGGACAACTCGTTGATGGTCTTGCGCTTGAGGTCCTCACCGAAAAGCAGCGTCGCGGATAAGTCGCCCGTTGAAACGTCGCAAAAGCAAATCCCAATATTCTCGCCGCCCAAGAACATCGAGCAAATGTAGTTATTCTTCGACTCGTCAAGCATCGTACCCTCGATGACCGTACCCGGCGTGATAACCCGAGTAATTCCGCGTGTCACGAGGCCTCTGCTCGACGGGTCGCTCAGCTGCTCGCAAATTGCAATCTTGTATCCCTTGTCGACCAGCCGCGCAATATATCCCTCACAGCTGTGATACGGCACGCCGCACATCGGCGCCCGCTCCTCTAGGCCGCAATCTCTCCCCGTGAGGGTGATTTCTAGCTCCTTCGAGACCAGTAGCGCGTCGTCGAAGAACATCTCGTAGAAGTCGCCCAGCCTAAAGAATAAAATCGAGTCCTTGCATTTTTCCTTCAGCTCAAAATATTGCCGCATCATTGGCGATAACTCGGCCATTTTACGTCCCCCTTGTATCTCCATGGAGTGCCCTTTCTGATTTTTCTCTATTAGCCGCTCCTGGCCGGCCGCGAGGCCAACGAAAATAAATTTTTATTTTCGTTGTGGCCCAGAGCTCAACTTCGTTGAACTCTGGGCTGGCCGAAGACCCCGGTGGGGTCTTTGGCGCCTCCCCGCGCCAGCAGCTGCTTGCCCAGGGCACTCCTATCACGCACGCGGCAACATTTCAATGTCTCGACACCTTAGCGGCAGCCCGAACACCCCGAGCAATCGCCATCACAAGGCGTCTCAACGAGGTCCACCGTCATCGGATTTTCGCCATTTGCCGCGCCCGCAATTATTGCATTAATTCGTCGCATCAGCGAATCGAACTCCGCCTTTGCACTGTTATATTTTAGCATATTTTCGTTGCTCATGATAGCGCCGTAGCAATTTTTCAGCTCCTCATTGAGCGCCTTGATTTTGGCCTCATCACGTTCAGCCTTAGAGGTTTCGTTGGCGATACTCAGTCTTTTTAAGTTAAATTCGCCAATTAAAACCTGCAAGGTTTCATCCTCGTCGTTCACCTGCGTCGCAACTCTCAGCGCCAAGTAGCGGTCATCCTCTTGTATTTTTTGTCCCAGCTCACGCGCCAACGCAATAATATCCATACTAAAAAGCTCCTTTCCCCTACGCCAGCGAGACAAGCTCACCTTTTAGGAACCAATTTTGCGTGTCGACAATTTTCACCATCGCGAATTTTCCAATTAAACTTTCGTCGCCTTGCAAATCCACGATGATGTTGCCTTGTGTTCTTGCCGTGAGGGAGCCTGGCTTTGTCGAGGTCCCCTCAACGAGCACTTTAACCGTCTGCCCGACGTACTTTTGGCACTGCTGCGAGGTCACTTCATTTTGCACCTGCAAGAGTTCCTTGAACCAGGCTGATTTTTCCTCAGACGAAATTGGATCATCCATTTTCGCCGCAGGCGTCCCGACCCGCTTCGAGTAAATAAACGTAAACAGCGAGGTAAAACCGACTTCCTTTATGAGGCTCAGCGTCTCGCAAAAGTCGTCATAAGTCTCACCCGGAAAGCCCACAATCACGTCGCTCGTCAAGGAGATGTCCGGCATTTTTTCCTTTATGTAAGAGACGATCTCCAAGTACTTTTCGCGAGTATAGTGGCGATTCATGCGCTTTAAGACTCTGCTACTCCCCGATTGGAACGGCAAGTGCAAATGCCAACAAATGTGCTTACCTTGCGCCATCACATCAATTAATTCGCGGGTAGCATCCTTCGGGTGTGACGTCATAAAGCGAACCCAATAATCACCCTCCTCGTCGTCCACTCGCCGCAAGAGTTCTGCAAAGTTTATATCTTCCGGCAAGTTTTTTCCATAGGAGTTTACGTTTTGCCCCAAGAGCGTTATGTCTTTGTAGCCTTCGCGCACCACCTGAGAAAATTCGCTGAGAATTGCACTCGGCGTCCGACTTTTCTCGCGACCGCGCACGTACGGCACAATGCAATACGAGCAAAAATTGTCGCAGCCGTGCATTATCGGAATGAAAGCCTTCAAGCCGCTTTCGCGCTTAATGGGCAAGCCCTCGTGAATTAAATTATCGTTAACACCTTGCCTAAAAACACGCTTTTTTTCGGTCAATACATCATAAAGCATTTGCGGCAATAAGTGAATCGCGTTCGTCCCAAATACCAAGTCAACAAAAGGAAAGCTCGACTTTAGCTTTTCCGCCACATGTGGCTGTTCCGTCATGCACCCGCATAAAGCGATAATTAGCCCTGGCTTTTTCTTTTTCAGCGCCTTAAGAGCCCCCACATTGCCAAAAACTCTGTCCTCGGCGTTCTCTCGCACCGCGCACGTGTTGAAGACGATAATATCCGCATCGTCGCTGTCTTGCGCCAACTCACAGCCCATCGCTAAGAGCAAACCCTTTATCTTCTCCGAGTCCGAGACATTCTGCTGGCACCCGTAAGTTCGCACAAAAGCAAGCGGGACCTTGCCGTCACCTTGAACAAGCAAAGCCTTAGTTAAATTTATATACTTTTCGTAGTCATCGAAATTCAAGCAAGATCTCCTCTCAAGCAACACGACTAAATACCAACGCTACCACACTCACGCCATCGCGGCTTTCATCATCAAAGCACACTCGAGGCGTTTTTTCTCGAGCTCGCAGGAGATGCTATGTGACCTTGCAATATCGCCTTCATATTGCCAGCTGTTCGCATTGCAGCCGCCACTGCAGAAGAACTTTGCCCAGCAATTTTTGCATTTTTCCTTCGTGTAGATGTTCGTCTTGGCAAACTGATTTTTTATCTCGTCGCTAAAGGTGTTTTCGACGACGTTGCCCATCTTCCATTGCTCGTGTCCGACAAACTGATGGCACGGATAGATGTCGCCGTTCGGCGTCACAGCTATGTATTCATTTCCGCAGCTGCACCCGCGCAGGCGCTTTATCGCACATGGACCTTGGTCCAAGTCTATCATGAAGTGGAAAAAGTTAAAGCATTTGCCGTTTTTCTTGCGCTTAATCATCTCTTTTGCCAAGGTTTCATACTCTTCGAAGACCCTAGGCAAATCGGCCTCCTTGATGGAGTAATCGAGCTTTTCGTCAGAAACGACCGGCTCAATGGAAAGCTGATCAAAGCCCAACTCAGCCATCTTTATGACATCGTTTGTGAAGTCAAGGTTATTCCTCGTGAAAGTGCCGCGCACATAGTAATCCTTGTCACCGCGCTCTTTCACGAGCTTTTGATACTTCGGAACAATCGCATCAAAGGAGCCTTGGCCGTTCGGCGAGACTCTAAGCTTGTCGTTAATCTCTTTTCTGCCGTCGAGCGAGAGCACAACATTGGACATCTCGCGGTTAATAAAGTCAATTTTGTCGTCCGTCAGCAGGAGGCCGTTCGTCGTAATCGTGAAACGAAAATTCTTATTGTGCTGCTTCTCGATGCTCCTTGCGTACTCAACAGTTTTCTTCACAACGTCAAAGTTCATCAGTGGCTCGCCGCCAAAGAAATCCACCTCGAGGTTGTGCCTGTTCGCCGACTTCTCAATGAGAAAATCTATTGCCTTTTTGGCGACCTCCAACGGCATTAACTCGCGGCCGGTACCGAAGTCGCCCTTTGCCGCAAAGCAGTACTCGCAGCGGAGGTTGCAGTCGTGAGAAATGTTCAAGCACATCGACTTGACCGGCGAGTTCACCATCATCGAGGCGAATTTCTCATAGTCATCCTTGGCATACAGCTGCCCCTCTTTGTAGAGCTCATATAGCTCCCCATACGTCTCAATGATGTCGTTTTTATCGTATCTTTCACTCAAGGCTTCAAGCACCTCGTCATTAAGAGTTTCTTGCATATTTTCATCGGTAAAGTCCAAAATGTCATTTGCGAGGTCGTCAACCACGTGCAACGCGCCGCTATTGACATCGAGGACCATGTTGTAGCCGTTCAATTTGTACTTGTGAATCATAAAATTTTGCTCCTACCTAGGTTAATTATTTTCAAGAAGTTCCTTGCTTGAGTTTTTTTATTGCCTGTAGCTCTGCGCGGGCCGCGAGGCCAAAGAAAATAATTTTTATTTTCTTTGTAACCCAGAGCCCAACTTCGTTGCGCTCTGGGTGGCCGAAGGCCCCAAAGGGCCCTTCGGCGCCTCGCGGCGCCCTGTGTCTGATCAGACCTCTCCCCCATTTGCACCTTACCGATCACAATAAAATATAGAGGCGGAAAGTGAACACTTCCACCCCTAGAGCTCGAGACAAATATGCGATTTTACTTTTCGCAAGTCTGGTTCGCGACAGTACAAGAGGTCTTGCACGCCGACTGGCAAGAGGCCTGGCACTCGCCGCAGCCGCCCTTTTTCGCGCTTTCCTTAAGTTTAGCTTTATTCAAAGTTTTCACATGTTTCATCAAAACACACCTCTTTTTCTCAAGAACTACCTCGAAGTATACCATAGGCGGCGCAAAAATTCAAATTTATCTACGTTTTTTCTTATTTGCGGCCAAAATGCCGCCGATTGCTCCTGAAAGGGTCATCGCGAGGAGGCGAATCAAGGTTATGTAGGTAAATTTATCCCGCGAGATGACAAATGCAATCAGGGTTAACATCACGAATAGAATCATCGCCGCCGAAGCACCAAACATAAGGCCTTTTGAGCCGTAGATTCTAGTTGCCGCATAGCCAGCCGTAAGAGCTCCAAGTGCGGCACAAAGCACGGCAAGCCATTGGATCATCGGCTGAGGGACGGACTTGACCGCCACAAACAGAAACGCAAACAAGAACAAAAACGCTGCACAAACAACAGCGCCAATGGCCGCGCCGAAAAGGGTCGCCTTTAGCGCAATGCTGACGTCATTCTCCTTGCTAGAGGATTTATCGCGCCTCAAAAATCATACCTCCTAAATATTGCTTAGTCACAAATTTTAAGTTTTAAAAATAGGTTTATCCAATCAATATTCAAAAAGGTCATCAAATATACTTAGAAGCGATCGCGACGAGCTAAAATTGGGAAAGTCTTCATCAAATGCATGGACGCCGCGAGGCACCGAAGGCCTGCATGGCCTTCGGCCACACGAGAGCACAACAAAGTTGGGCTCTCGTGCACAAAGAAATTAAAATTATTTTCTTTGGCCTCGCGGCCGCAGCAGCTATCCAAAATAAAATTTTCAAACATTAGGAGCGCCATACAGACTTGTTATTTTCAAAATTGCTCGCAAGCAGCTCAATAAAAACACGCAAAGTGTACATCTCTGAGCTTAGAAGCTATAATGATGTGTCCTAAAAGGCCTACAAAAGTAAGATTCGAGCAAAAAAGCGCCGTGAAAGCGGATATGCTCACGGCTTCTGTTCATTGCAAAATGCAACTTTTTTATAGCGAGCAGGTAGAACTGCAGCCTCTTGCCAATAACTCATAAAAAGCTGCCATTATGCACCGAATATAAACAATAATTTTCCACTACACCGCATCAAGGGACATTTTCCCATCGCTCTAATAGCTTTACTTTGCTGGAGTATTTTCCTTTTGAGTATCGCAACTTGCGATGGCCCATTTTTTGATTTTAATTTTGCTTCTGTCCACGCCAGTCTCGATGACAAACGACTCATTCTCGTCTTTGATCGCGACTACCCGGCCGATAATGCCGCCAATCGTCGTAATCTTATCGCCGATTTGAATGTTACTTCTCATCTCATCTTCTTGTTTTTTTTTCTTCGAGCTCGGGCGTATCATCAAAAAATACATCCCTACTAAGAGCGCTAGCATCATCACAAATTGCATGATGCCTGCTGAGTTTTCTGCGTTCATTTCTCACACCTCCAAAAATTTCACCTACAATTATAATGGCTTTGCCGGTCGTATGCAAGGCGCAAACGATTTGGGGAGTGCCCTATAGAAGCACTTATGATATACTAGATTTATGAAATGTAAAACATGTAGTGACGAAACAAATCAAATAAAAGCTGGAAAAACAAAGGAGGGAACCCAAAAGTACAAATGCAAAATTTGCGGAAAATATTACACCTCGGAAGGCAAAAATAAAGGAAGTGCTCTTTACGTGCAGTTGGCCGGTTTTTTCTTTTAAATTTGAGATCAGCATTCTCAGAAAATATCGTAACGACGCTTTTTCGAGCCAATAAATTTTGCGCAATAAGGCTCTAAATCAACTCGCATAGGGCACTCCCCACTTTTTGTGGCATTGCTAAATTTTTATATAGATAAAATCCTTATGCATAAACAGCAAGAGATAGTACTTAATCATCTGCAGATTTTTCGGGAGTGCCCTAGTAGAGTGGTTACAGGAAATTTATGAGGGAAAAAGCGTTTTTTAGAAGAAGATGAGACCTTTTAGCAACGGCAAAAAGGTTAAAAGCATTAACAAAAGTTTTTGAATACAGCTTTCATGGAAGTGTTGATCAAATAACTATGCTAATAGATTTGTTGACACGGAAGGCTTCATAAAGAAACATCGTTAAATCAATCATTCTAAGTGAACGTGAAACACAGCTAGTTTTTCGTCTAAATCTCGCAAATCAGTGTCGTTGCGGA
>JAZQJR010000047.1:0-2640 GCA_045541715.1 Acutalibacteraceae bacterium | reverse complement strand
ATTCGTGTAGTGCCCCTTTATGTATTCGGCCAGCTTTTTAGCGACTTCATCACGTTTTTTGCTTGCCTCGGAGTTAATAATTTCCAAGTGATTTTGTTCAGAAATAAATTTATCAACAGAGAAGCTACTTTGATGGAAGCGATAGCCTCTATAAACAATATTCATTTTAATCGAAGCGTCCTGCTGCTCGACAACCAACAAACACTCCTTTAATAGTTGCTTTGAAAACCTATCCCTCACCAACTGGTCAGCTTTTTCTTTAATTTTGATTGCTAACTCAGTTTTTAACTTTGATGTATTAGCTTTGGCTGATAGAGCTTTAATTTCCGTATCCTCATTGAGAGCAACGAATAATTTGTCGGAGAAGTAGTCAAGCTCTGTTTTCATGTTGCCTAACAAGACATTCTGTGCAGGTTCGTATGGACGCAGCTGTTTTAAAATGTTCTGCCTCTGATTGTTTATAGAATTAATTTCAAATTGAGCTTTACCAGCAGAATATTGTAGCTGTGAAATTTGATTGTTATTATCTTGTATCTGCTTAGTATTAGACACCAGAGTGTCAACATAGCCAGAACACTTATATTGTTGGCCATTTTCAGTAGTTGTGTACCTATCAGCTTGTGTTTTTAGATCATCCCAACTACTAAAATCTTTTTTTTGCAAGTCCTCTTTCCACTGTTGAAAGAGCGGATTAGAAGGGCTGCTTTGAATAAGAGCGTCGCAAACAGCAATTAATTGCTTGTAACAGTGAACCACACTCTGTTGCAAAGTCAAATTTGATTGCGCCAAACCATTGATTGTGGCTTCGTAGCCAGCTTTTTTATCTTGCGTCTGCTTCAGCTTCAGGTCCAATTCTTTACATTGCTTAAACAGTGCCATTGCCGCCGCACAATAGCCCTCATCGTACATCGTATATAAAATGTCGCTCAGCTTGTTGTTAAGTGCGTCCCGACTGCACTTATCTCTGGGAATGAAGTCATTAAGCCGGTTATTCCAACTAGCTGTAAAGGTAACCACATCTTCGTTTTTGTCGTATTTTGCGTAAACCTTTTTATCCGTACGTTTGTTGTACTCACCTCTGCATTCTTTGTTTGCGTTTTCCTCCATCCAGGTGCTGCGTGCCTCTGGTGACATGTATGAGTTAATGTTATTAAACGCATCTTTTATTTGATCGCTAAGGTATCTTTTAGCGGTCTTAAAGCCTGTGTCGACAATCGCTCCTGTCTTTGCGTCAGACATACCCACATCTTTATCAGTAACGCTTTGCACCGTGGATGTAGATGTGCCGCCACCAGTGAAGTAAGATGACACTGCAGCATGAACTGCGTTGCCAGCCAAATTAATGCCACCGACCGCAAGTAAACTTAAGAAAAACTCCGTTATTAGACCGCCAGAAACAGAACTTAAATCCTCATCGCTTAACTCTACGAGCTGAGATTTTGTAAACT
This sequence comes from Acutalibacteraceae bacterium, assembly GCA_045541715.1. Classification (GTDB taxonomy): domain Bacteria; phylum Bacillota; class Clostridia; order Oscillospirales; family Acutalibacteraceae; genus CAG-557. Next base: position 1,192 of record JAZQJR010000047.1, on the reverse strand, counting down.
CAACAAAGTCCTCAACGGAGAACTCTATTCTGTACTCTTTAGCCAACGGTAAAACCTTTTTCTCGACGAATTCCTTGTCGTTTTTGAAGGCGAATTTGCCCTCTTGTAGGCCATCTTTCAAGGCTACCATTCTCTTTGCTAGGCTTTCCTCAGCCTTCGCCAATTCCATAAACTTCTTTACATTTTCCCTAGACATAACTTTGTCCTCCTCTTAAGCTAAAACCACCATTTTTAAAGCGCACAGCTGCTTTGATTTATATTTTATCACGCAAAAAAATGAATGTCAACACTTTTTAAATATATTTCAAAGCAAAACAAACCTTTAAATTAGTGAAAGAGTCAATAGCGGTATTTAGCCTTTTCACACGGCATTGAAAAGCATTTGTTAAAATTTATTATCCGTGAGGGCCCTAGTGAGAATTTTCTTTGGTTCGCTGCTCCGGCTGGGCCGCGAGGCCAAAGAAACGAATATTTTCTTTGTGGCCCAGCACTCAACAACGTTGAGTGCTAGGCTGGCCGAAGGCCCGTAGGGCCTTCGGCGCCTCGCGATAGCTAGATGCCCTCTCAAAGCTACCTGTTATTATCATCCAAAGTTTGCACCAACCGTCCCCGTATGGTAATATTACTATATATGGGCAATTTTTCTATTAACAGTTTTTGGGAGGCTTTTATGAACAAAAAAGCGGTTGGTATCATCTTTGGCGGGGCATCGTCGGAGCACGAAGTTTCTAGGCGTTCGGCCACTTCGATAATAGAGAACATCTCGAGGGAAAAGTATGAGATTGTCTTAATCGGCATTACGAAGGCTGGCGAATGGTTTCAATATACTGGCGACGTTTCGAAAATTTCTAATGGCGACTGGGAGAAAGACACACAAAACAAGAAAAACGCCTTTATTTCGCCGGATAACTCAGTTGGCGGCCTGGTCGTACTCGAGGATGATAAATACTCGACGATTCACCTTGACGTAGTTATCCCCGTGTTGCACGGAAAGAACGGCGAGGACGGCACCATTCAAGGGCTGTTTCAACTGGCAAAGATTCCTTTTGTAGGCTGCGATTTGCTTTCCTCCGCGACCTGCATGGATAAAATCGACACGAACATAATCTTGAGCTACGCGGGCGTGAAAAAGGCTAAATTTGCTTTCGTCATGGCGAGCGACTTTAACGCCGACGAGGAAGCCTGCATTAGC
>JAZQJR010000046.1:0-4641 GCA_045541715.1 Acutalibacteraceae bacterium | reverse complement strand
CCCCGAAGGGGCCTCCGGCCAGCCCATAGCACAACTTTGTTGGGCTATGGGCCACAAAGAAAATAATATTTATTTTCTTTGGCCTCGCGGCCCGCGCTGAGCTGCGATAAAGTGGCACTCCTCAAAGAGAAAGGGATTGGTTTGGTTATGACAATTTTCGAGAACTACTACGAAAAGGACGCGTGGACTTTAAAGAGCATTAACGAGAAGGCGACTCGCGAGCCAAAAGAGTTCATCAGCTACATAGAAGGCACCTTCAAAAAGCAAATCAAAGAGACTGTCGACCTCATTGAGAGGCGGCAGCCGGAGTGCAAAATCTTGATGCTTGCAGGGCCGTCCTCGAGCGGCAAGACAACTACGGCAACGATGCTCAAGGATGAGCTCAACCGGCGCAACATCTGGACGACGATGATTTCGCTAGACGACTTTTATGTTGGTGTTGCCAAGTTGCCGCTGCTTGAGGACGGCTCCAAGGATTTCGAGTCAATAAAGGGCCTTGACATGGAGCAGCTGAAAAATGCCATAAAAGGCATCGTTTATGACGGCTTTTGCGACATGCCCACATACGACTTCTCGATAATGGCGCCTTCTACGCGGAGAAAGCAGATAAAAGTGCCCGAGAACGGCATTATAATCATCGAAGGCATCCACGCGCTGAACCCCGTCATCACTGAGGATTTGCCAAGCGAGAGCGTGTTTAAAATTTATGTCAGCGTCGAAAATGGCGTAGAGCTGGACGATGGTTCAGTGCTTTCCTCGACTGAAATTCGCATGACCCGACGCGTGCTGAGAGACTTTTACTTTCGCGATACCTTGCCCGGCCGAACCGTGATGATGTGGAGCAACGTGTGCCGCGGCGAGGAGCTTTACATCAAGCCCTTTAAGGGCGAGAGCGACGTCGCGATAAACTCCTTCCACGCGTATGAGGTCGGCGTAATGGCCTCGCAGATGATTAATGCGTGCGCCTTCGTGCCAACGGATGTGGACATCTACGACGCGGTGCAAGGCTTGCGGATAAAGTTGTCAAGGTTCTCCGCGATAGATAACGCCCTCGTGCCGAAAAGTTCCCTGCTCAAGGAATTTATACGGTAGGGTTTAGCTTTGATGGAGAGCCTTGATCATATCCCAGGGCGCCGCGAGGCGCCGAAGGCCCTGCGGGCCTTCGGCCAGCCCATAGCACAACTTCGTTGGGCTATGGGCCACAAAGAAAATAAAAATTATTTTCTTTGGCCTCGCGGCCGTGTGCGGCTAATCAGGGCGCTCCGAGACAATTCCCTTTCAGCCAGACAATCTAGCTGATATCATCGTCGCACATAATGGTATTGTATCCTTTCTGGCCGCGCTGTGCGGCCTTTTTGCATTGCGTCATTGCACTTTTGATGAAGTCCAAGTCCGGTTTGATGCTATCCGAATCTACGAGATCTATCGTTTGAGCCTCAATTTCGTAATTGTCTAAGATGGTTCTGGCGGCGCTAAGTCTCGATTGCAGCGATGTGTGACAATGTGCCGCAAACAGCTGAAGCAAGGCGTACCAGGAGCTGCCGTGGTTACCGGACATCAAGTAGAGCAGTTGTTTTTTCTCCTTGGAGGTCGCATTTTTTATCATCGAGATAAGCGTTTCCTCGACTTTTTCGTCGTCATTAGCTGCGGTTGCATCGCCGAAGGCGTCTGGATATAGATACTCGAGGTGATAATGAGTCGGATTCAAACCAAGCACGCGAAACCACTCGGCGCACTGAAATAGGTTCGGCGCGCTGAGGCCGCGTTCCCAGTTGAGTATCGTTTTCTTTGAGACGCCAAGGCTCAACGCCATAAATTCTTGCGACTTGCCTGCATCGGCCCTCGATTTCCACCAAATTTTAGAGAATCTCGTCACACGCTCCGCTCGAGACTCGTCCGCGCACATAGCTATCACCTCATGTGAGAAAAAAAGTTCCCTATTTTCGCGAAATTTAGGGAGAAATTTTTCTCTCTAAAAGCATAAAAAATAGGGGGTTAAAATCGCCCCCGAAAAATAAGTAAAAATGGTACCTCAAGTCAGCTGACAAATTTTGGCTCAAAAGGTAATATTTACTTAAAATGAAAAATTTCTTGCACGATAAAACTTGAAAGGGTGCTGTCAAAAATCGAAAATTTATGAGTAATTTGTTTATGAAGTTTGCAAGCAATCGTTGAATATTGTAACATAATTAGAATATTTTGTCAACGAAAATTCAAACATCTACAAATTACTTCGACAAATATTGGCAGATTGGACGATTATACTTTTAAATGGATATTTTTTCTATTTAGTATGAGGAGAACCCGCTATGGAGACTGAACTTTCATGTGATTACGTCAAGAACTATTCCGAAATCGGCGCGCTTCAGCCCGCGCATCAAGTGGCCTACTCTGCAAAACCGCACGCCAGCGGCGCCTTGCTGAAGCTCGTACATATACAACAAGAAAAACGGCAATCCGTCGAGTGCTTGTGCGAAAAGTTGTCGCTCGAAAATGCCCAAAATATGTTGCGCTACCTCTATGAAAATAGCGTCGGCTTGAGCAGTTTTCGCGACGTCTTGCAAGACTATAACATCAAGGTTACCGAGCTCGTTTAGCTCGTAAAGTCCTGAAAAAGTCCGTTAAAATCTGCGCGCACTCTGCCTCTAGTACGCCAGAAACAACCTCTGGTTTATGATTGTACGGCTTGTCAAACAGGTTAACAACCGAGCCGCAAGAGCCAGCCTTTGGGTCACTCGCGCCAAAGACAACCCGCTTTATTCGCGCGTTGATGATTGCGCCGGCACACATCGGGCACGGCTCCAATGTGACAAAAAGATCGCACTCCCACAGGCGCCACCCTCCAAGAACCTTGCACGCGTTGCTTATGGCTTCCAGCTCAGCGTGAGCCAATGCGTTCTTGCCAAGCTCTCGGCGGTTGCGCCCGGCGGCAATTATCCGACCACCTCTCGCGACAATCGCGCCCACGGGGACCTCTCCATCGAGCGCCGACATCTCCGCGAGCTTTAGCGCCTCCGACATGAAATAACTATCGTCGATTGTCAAACTTTTGCCTCCTAGAAGTGTATGGGTAAGTGCCTCAGCGCAGGCAGCCGCGAGGCTGCGCCATAAAATAAATTTTATGGCGCCAACGCAGTCCTCTTTGAGGACTGCGTTCACCCCGGAACTCGAAATCGAGTTCCGGGGGCCTCGCGGCCCGCCGTGGGCTATCAGCATTTCTACCGCCCGTTAAGAACCCTATCCGCAGCCAACATCACACCGACTTTCGCGCTGTGGAAATTGAGACCACCTTGCACGAAAACGGCATATGGCTCACGGAGAGGCGCATCGGCGGAAAGCTCTATTGAGGCGCCCAGAGTGAACGCGCCCGCGGCCATTATGACTTGATTGTCGTAGCCGGGCATGTCCCACGGCTCCGGTCGCACAAAGGAATCAACCGGCGCGCCGCTCTGGATGCCTTGACAAAACGCGATTAAGTCGTCGGGATTGCCGAGTTTTAGCACTTGAATTATGTCCGTGCGCGGCTCGTTGTATCGAGGAGAAACCTCATATCCGAGCAACTCGAACAAAGTAGCCGCAAAAACCGCAGTCTTAAGGGCCTCGCCGGTGACGTTCGGCGCGTTGAAGGTACCCATAAAGAGCTCGCGGCTCGTGCCGAGCGTCGCACCAACCTCGCGGCCAGTTCCTGGCGTCGTGAGGCGATATGAGCACATCTCAACGAGGTCCTTGCGCCCCGCGATGTAGCCGCCTGTCGGCGCGAGGCCGCCACCGGGGTTTTTAATCAGCGAGCCAGCCATCAAGTCGACGCCATTTTGAAGCGGCTCGTCGTAGCCAACAAATTCGCCGTAGCAGTTGTCCAGCATGACAATGCAGTCCGGCGCGAGTTTCTTCGCAAGTTGCGCAACCTTTTTTATGTCACTCACAAAGAGCGACGGCCGCAGAGTATAGCCTCTGGAGCGCTGCATATAGACCATTTTCGTTGAGGGCTTAATGGCTTTCTCAATGGCCTCAAAGTCGAGTGCGCCCTCGGGCGTAAGCGGGACTTCCTCGTAGTTAATTCCAAATTCAACCAGCGAACCGGAGCATTTCCGCGTGGCGCCGATGACCCCGAGCAATGTGTCGTAGGGCGCGCCCGTCACGCTGAGCATGGTGTCACCAGGTCGCAACACGCCAAAAAGCGCGACCGTCAAGGCGTGAGTGCCGCAGACAAAATTGTGCCGAACCAAAGCATCCTCGGCGCCGAAAATCTGCGCAAAAACCTTATCCAAGACGTCGCGGCCAGCGTCGCCGTAGCCGTAGCCCGTCGAGCCGACAAAATGCCGCTCGCTCACGCCGTTGTCGATGAACGCCTTCAGCACCTTCTGCTGATTAAATTCAGTTGCCTTATCGATCTTCCTAAATTCGCCCTCGCACAACGCCAAAGCGCGCTCGGACAGGCTTGTAACTTTCTCGCTAATATTAAACATCGCAGTGCAAAATCTCCTCAAAAATTCAACTCAGTCGGCGCAAATGCTGGGGAGAGCCTATAAGCGCTTTCTTTTTGTTTGAACGCTCCGGCCCGGCCGCGAGGCCAAAGAAAATATTATTTTCTTTGTGGCCCATAGCTCAACGTTGTTGAGCTATGGGCTGGCCGAAGGCCCT
>JAZQJR010000045.1:0-11698 GCA_045541715.1 Acutalibacteraceae bacterium | reverse complement strand
TAGATATAGTGTTTATCGTGATTTTATACCACATCAACATCCAATTCAAACAAAATCAGAAACACATTTGAGTGAAAGTGACAACTTTCCTCAAAGACACTGGTTTGCAAGATTTAGACGGAAAACTTGCTGTGTTTCCCGATCCATCGAAATGATTGATTTGACGATGTTCCTTTACGCGGCCTTTTATGTCAGTAAATCTATCGATATAGTTATTTAACCAACACTCCCGAAAAAACGGCCAGTCCTCAACAAGCTTGTACTCCTCATTGAAGTATCCGTACTTTTTAAACATGTCTAGCCTCATGCAAGAGGCGCCTATAGCCAAAAAGCAGGTTTTCGAAAAAACCTTAAACTGCTCGAGTGGCTCTAAACTATTAAAATCACGGGCAAAATTAGGTTTAACGAATAATCCCAATGACTTTTCGAGCTTATCGTCCATCATGTCCGCCTGTGCCGATATCATCGCAATGTCTTTCGGACACTTTTCAAAGCTCTTTACAAAGTTAGTCAAAACATTTTCGTCATATAGTTTGTCATCGGCCGCAAAAAACAGCAGATACTTTCCGCTACATGATTTAATTGCCCTATTTAGATTTTTTGTCGTTCCCAAATTGGTCTCGTTAATCTGCCAAACAACATTTTTTATATTTTCGCCTTTATGCTTATAAACGTAATCTTTTAAATCGTCCAAATCGATATCTTGCGAGCCGTCATCCGCAAAGACCAGCTCAATATTTTCATAATTTTGAAGAAAAATAGAGTCAAGTGCCTCTTTTACATAGCCAGGTTGACTGTAGTGGACCAAAACAACTGAAAAAAGCGGTTTGCTCATAGTTTTTGTCTCTCCGTATTTAATTTTTACTTATGAAATATTTTTGAGATTTTCCGTAAAGGCTGTGTTACTTTCCACGAGGTCGAATCGTAAATTTCTTTTATTGTATTTTGCTGCTGAAATATAGCCTCCTGCTGCTGAACAATGATTTTTTCTTGTTGGCTTAGAGCTTCTTGCTTCTGCTTTACGGTTCCCTCTAGTTGATTTAATTTACTTGAGTAGTCGTTCCGTAAATCTGCAATTTCCTGCAACATTCTTCTGTGTCGTATATGCTCCGGATAGAATAACAGCTCGCGGCCACTCTCTGCATAAAAGCTTTTTATATCAAAATTATACTCATTTTGCAGGCATGACAATATTTTATCATCATTTAGCTTATCTGCCAAGAATCTTAAAGCAAGTGCCGTACAATTTACTCCCGCGACACTAAACCCTTTAAGTATGAAAAACGCCTCGCAAATTAACTCTTCGGCAGACAAATTTTCTTTTTTTACTAACTTATCTTTAAAAGCCTCAACGAAAGTTTCTTTTTTCATGTAAGAAGAAAAGCAATCCAACCAAATGTTATACAACTCATTTAGCGTTCTGACCGAGGTTTCCGTTGTTAAAGCGCTAACACTGTCGTTTGTCTTTTCCACCCGTCTATATCTTACGAGAGGCTCCTGAACAATAAAAATCTCATACTTATTAACTAATTTTACCCAGTATTCAAAGTCATGCAGCTGCCGATAGGCTACATTGTAAAGTCCCAAGTCATCATAAACACTTTTTCGCAACAAGGCGCTAGAATGGCACAAACAATTCGTCATATCAAAGAAATAGCGAAACCATTGACTGCTTGTGCGGTTTTCTTGTATAAACACGTCATGATTTATAGTCGTACAGTTGCTTAACTGTTGACCATTCTCGTCAATCATGTTTGCCCAAGAGAAACAACCACCGATATCGATGATACTTTCTAATATTTCAACTTGCTTCTCAAGCTTATCTTTTTCCCACACATCGTCAGAACCAAGTGTCGCAATATAATCGCCATTTGCTTCTTTTAGCCCAATATTTAGCGCTCTAACCGTCCCGAGATTCTCATCCAGAAAAATCTTTTTTACTCTCTTGTCTTCTATTGCATTTATCAATTCTGCAGAACTATCCGTAGAGCAGTCGTCAACAACGATAACTTCCAAATTAGCATAGGTCTGCTGTAAAACGCTGTGTATTGTTTGTTCGATGAAAGCTGAATGATTATATGATGGAATGATAACGCTTACTAATTTTTTTGTCATTGTCATAATTCTATCTTTGAGTTTATAGTCCAGTTTATTTATATCATAAGATTCATCTTTTCTCAATAGAGCTCATTATAATGTCATATACTTTAAACAACTTTTCACGACATTATATATGCAAGTAGCACTCCTGAAAAACGGAGTGCCCTATATAAGCATTTATGATATACTAGATTTATGAAGTGTAAAGCATGTAATGACGAAAAAAATCAAATAAAAGCTGGAAAAACAAAGGCAAAAAATATGTGCCTGTATTGGATTTGGAAATATGCGAAAAATATTGAGCCCAAAGAGACTCAAACTACTCGGGTTAACGTCATCGAAAGTGATGAGCTGTACACCTCCGTCGAGAGAGAAAAAACAGATTTTACACCATAACGCTGGTCAATAGAGATACACGGGAAATCTTAGGTTTTAACATAGCTTTCGACAAAAGTCGAGAGCGAATTCAGCGTTTAGTCGGTCTCTCCGTGAAGGCGTGTCAATGCTACTCTGATGCGTATTCGGTATACGCAGAATTGCGCTACAAAGGCGCTCCTACTTCGCTAAAAAATAAAAGCCAGACCTACACCGTTGGAGGTGTAAACTCTGATTTGCGGCACTACATTCCTCCGTTACGCCGAAGGTCCAAATGCTTTTTTCGATCACTTGAAACAGCTAATGCTGTCTTCAAAATTTTTGTTAATGCGTTTAATCTATTTGCTCGTGCTAGAAAGAATTTTCCTCACCTGAAATCCGCATTTTGTCTCTCGAGTTTCATTTAAATGCTCGGCTAGGGCACTGCCTACATCGACAGATTTATTGACATGAACGGCAGCATAAAGAAACATCGTTAAATCATAATTGAGTATTGCTAAAATTTTATTGCCCACCATTTCAAAACATAGTATACTATTAGCTGGCTGTCCCTGTGAATACTCATATATAGCGATGAAGGAGCATCTTACTGATGGATGTACAAGAGAAATACCTGCTGTGGAAGAACCAAAATCTTACTGATAGCGACCTGCTCACAGAACTGGAATCCATTGCTCACGACGAGGAAGAAATAAAGGATAGATTTTATAAGGACTTAAGTTTCGGCACGGGTGGCCTGAGGGGAGTTCTCGGGGCTGGCACCAACCGAATGAATGTATATACTGTCGCGAAGGCCACGCAAGGACTTGCTGCGTACCTTAGGAAAAAGTCATCCAAGCTGAGTGTTGCCATAGCTTACGACAGCAGAATTAAATCGGAAGTTTTCGCAAAAGAGGCCGCGCGTGTACTTGCGGCGAACCGTATAAAAGTGCATCTCTACCGCGAACTCATGCCAACGCCGGCATTATCATTTGCAGTGAGGCACCTAAAATGTAGCGCCGGCATTGTCATCACGGCGAGCCACAACCCTTGCGAGTACAACGGCTATAAGGTCTACGGCAAGGACGGCTGCCAACTCACGCTCGATGCGGCAAATTCAGTGCTCACGGAGATTAACAAAGTCGATATTTTCAACACCGTTAAGCGTGTAAACTTCGATGAGGCCCTCGAGAAAGGGCTTATTAAATTCATCGAGGAGAAAGACGTCGAGGCCTATTTGAGTGCGGTTAGCGCGCAGGCCTTAAATAAGGATTTGCCAAATAAAGACTCCTTAAAGATTGTCTATACACCGCTCAATGGTGCGGGGCTTCGTTGTGTGACGAGTGTGCTTGCGTCGAATGGCTTTTCCGACGTAACAGTAGTACCTTCGCAAGAAAAACCCGATGGCACCTTCCCGACGTGCCCATATCCAAACCCGGAGATTAAAGAGGCTTTGCAGGAAGGCTTGAAGGTTTGCGTGAAGAACGACTCGGATATTCTCATCGCGACTGACCCTGACTGCGACCGCGTGGGCATTGCCGTCCGGCACAACAACGAGTATAAATTGCTTTCGGGTAATGAAGTTGGCATTTTGCTGTTCGACTACATTTGCAAGACGCGCAGCAAGGCAGGCACGATGCCGAAGGATCCGGTTTGCATCAAGACCATCGTGACGACCGACATGATTTATCCCATCGCGCAGAAGTACGGTGTGCGCGTCGTCGATGTGCTCACTGGCTTTAAGTTCATCGGCGAGCAAATTGGTTTACTCGAGGCTTTGAGCGACGTTGAGCAATATATCTTCGGCTTCGAGGAGAGCTACGGTTACCTTTCAGGCGCCTACGTTCGCGACAAGGATGGCGTCAACGCGTCGCTTCTCATCTGCGAGATGGCCGCCTTCTACCGCAACCAGAGCCTGACCCTCGTGGACGTCCTCAACAAGCTGTACCAGGAGTTCGGCTACCACAAGAACGTCCTGAAGAGCTACACCTTTAAGGGCATCAGCGGCTTCGTCGATATGCAACTCATCATGAATCAGTTCCGCAGCAACCCGCCTTCCGCGATTAACGGCAAAAATATTCTCTTCCTCCACGACTACCTTAACAGTGTAAAAATCTCAGCGAATCGCCAAAAAGAGAAGATTTTGCTTCCGCCATCCGATGTACTCAAATTCGAAATGAGTGATAATTGCTCCGTAGTCATTCGTCCCTCCGGCACCGAGCCTAAACTCAAGGTATATATTTCCGTCGCCTCCAAGTACAAGGAAACCGCCGACAAGCTTGCGGCCTCGTTTTGTAGCTATTTCGAGAATTTATTCTAAAAAAACAGCATTGTGATTTCAACGTCACAATGCTATCTTATTTTTGTTCTCAATTTTGGTGTTTACTGTTGTTTAGTAGCTACGCGCGGGCCGCGAGGCCAACGAAAATAATTTTTATTTTCGTTGTGTCCAAGAGCCCAACGAAGTTGCGCTCTTGGATGGCCGAAGGCCCTACGGGCCTTCGGCGCCTCGCGGCGCCATGCTGCTTGCTTCAAACTTTTATTTTAACCATTCGAATTATGCTTAAATGTCGGGACCATCTTGAGTAAAACTTGCTCAATCGCGGTGGTATTATTGGTTTGAGCGCAATCGTGAAGGCTTTGAAGCTGCGCATTGAATTCATCTTGATCGAACTCGATCGGCTTGCCAATGTAAATTTTCTCGCTCTTAGTTTTTCGCATGCCCTCCTCGTTCATCAGCAGTTCCTCGTAAAGCTTCTCGCCCGGCCGCAAGCCCGTGTACTCGATTTTGATGTCTTTGTGCGGCACAAAACCCGAGAGACGTATTAAATTTTCGGCCAAGTCGCGAATCTTAACGGGCTCACCCATGTCGAGGACAAAAATCTCGCCACCGCTTGCGAGGCCGCCCGCCGTGAGCACTAGCGAAACTGCCTCCGGGATGGTCATAAAATAGCGGATAATCTCGGGGTGCGTGACCGTGACGGGGCCGCCCTCCTTTATTTGCTCCTTGAAGAGGGGAATCACCGATCCGTTCGAGCCCAAGACGTTGCCAAAGCGCACCGCGACGAAGCTAGTTTTGCTAATTTTGTCCATGCTCTGAACGATCATTTCGCAAATTCGCTTGGTGGCGCCCATGACGTTCGTGGGATTTACGGCCTTGTCCGTCGAGATTTGCACAAACTTCTTGACGCCATACTTGTCCGCCATTGACACCAAATTCAAGGTGCCAAAAACGTTGTTCTTGACGGCTTCCTCGGGGTTTGTCTCCATCAAGGGAACGTGTTTATGTGCCGCCGCGTGAAAGACCACATCGATGTTTTTCTCCGCGAAAAGTTTCTCGAGTTTAACTTTGTCGCGAATCGAGGCAATCTGCACCTCGAAGTTTAAGGCCTCTCCGTGTTCGCGGATTAGTTCCTGCTGAATTTCATAGGCGCTGTTCTCGTAGATGTCCAAAATGATGAGATTTTTCGGCGCCAGCTTCGCGATTTGACGGCACAGCTCCGAGCCAATCGAACCGCCGCCGCCGGTCACCATGACAACGTTGTCGTGAATGTATTGGCCATATTTTTCGGTCTCGAAGACAACCGGCTCGCGGCCAAGCAAATCCTCGACCTCAACTTGCCGAATCTCGTCGGTCATGGGCTTGCTCGAGGTCACCAAGTTGTAAATATTCGGCACAATTTTGACCTCTAGGTTCGTCCGTGCGCAAATGTCGAGGATACGCTTTTTCTCATTCATCGGCAAGGCCGCTATCGCGAAGAGAATCACTTCGATGTCGTACTTTTCGCAAATATAAGGGATCTCGCTGGTCGAGCCGACGACCTTGAGGCCAGAAATTCGCCGGCCAATTTTCTCGTTATCGTCGTCAATGAGGCACACCGGCACGTAGCTGTTGTCCGGCGACTTGGAGAACTCAGAAATCATCAGCAAGGCAGCCTCGCCCGCGCCCACGACAAGCATTCTGCGCTTGGCCTTATTTGGAAAATTTTTGCGCTCAATCATGCGGTCGACTCGATAAACAAACCGGAACATGAGCATCGCGAAGGTCGACAAAATGGCCTGCAGCACGAACGTGCGCACCCCGAGGTGGATGTCGAAAGCGAGCGTACACGCGCAGAAGAGGAAATTTGCCACCACTGAGGCCAGCCCAACATAGAAGAAGTCCTCGATGTCCGCGTAGCGCCAAAGCTTGTCATAGAGACGAAACAAAACGAATACGATCGAGAAGCATACATTTAAGATGAGCAAGCTCGTGAGGAAGTCCAGTTCGTAGCCCTTGAGCGAAAAGCAATTTCTGTTTATCGCAAATGAAAAATAAAACGAGAAGTTCCAAATGACTAAGTCGCAAAAAAATAGCAAGTATTTCCTTAATCTTTTCAGCCTATCGTATAGCATAGCGCGCTCCATTACATTTAATTTCTAAGCAAAGTATATAACCGCGCGCCGCTTTTTTCAAGGCTTTTCACGAATAATCATATTTCCCGAATTATAGCATTAGATCGTATCATCAATAAAATTATACCGCACGTTGACATTTTTAACAAAAGCTAAAATAGCCATCTTGCGAAAACAAATATACAGAGTAAAATAAATATAAGATATGAAAAAATAGCGACTTATTCAGGAGCAACGCGAAGTACGTTTGAAAAAATGGTAGAGATTCTGAAGAAAGGGTATGCAAGAAAACATCAACGAAGAGGGCAACATCAAAAATTGAGCATGGAAGACTTGCTGCTGGCGATACTGGAGTATCTGCGAGAATACAGCACTTATGCCCACATTGCATCCAGCTATGATGTTGCGGAAAGTAGCATTTGCCGAGGAATTTGATTGATAGCAGACACGTTGATTGAGGACGGAACATTCTCTTTGCCGGGTCAAAAGGCGCTGGTTAAAAGTGGGGCAGAATATGTGGTGCTTTTAGTCGATGCAACAGAAACGCCAATTGAACGTCCCAAAAAAACAAAAGAAATACTACTCAGCAAAGAAAAACGTAATGCCTTAGAGCGCGTTGTCGATAAACTTATTGTACATAATGTCGAAGCACAACAAAAAACACAAAGATCATATTAATCTTCAGCAAAAAAGCAAAATGTCATTTTGACTAGGATTGAAATAGACCGTGTCGTCAATAAAAATACAATATAGTGGAAATAAAAAAAGTGCGTGAAGCAAAAAATGAACAGAGAATTACACCAGCACGATATAAGCGACAGCGCTTATGAAAAGATAAAGCCGCACACCATTGAAAAAATGTTCATCGCAGATTTTGACGCTGGAGAAATAAAGGAATTCGGGAAAATATTCCAGCCGCGCTGATAGATGGCGCGAACTTTGATTGGCCGGGATTGCCTCCTTTTTAGATTTTGTGCAAAGAGGCAACGTTTTTGTCTTAATGGTACATACGAACTCTACAATGGTGGTAAAATTGCTATTAACTCGAGCATAATTTACATTTATTATCGAAAAAACTTAGGTCGCGTCTTGTCGTGCGAGGTCACTCGCGGGGCTCAACAGGATAATACACCTGGCCGTGGATGCTCATGGTATGCCAGTGCGATTTTTTCACAGGTGCGACCATCACAGATCGCACAGTTGCAGAAGAATTAATATCAGGCTTTCAGGCTAAATATTTGCTGGCCGACCGTGGTTATGACACTGACGCTACCATCAGATTCGCGCTTCAAGCGGGAATGACGCCAGTAATGCCTCCGAAAAAGAACCGCAAGTTCTGCGCAACTACGATAAGCATGCTTACAAGTTGCGACATCTCGTCGAGAATGCTTTTGGGCAGCTCAAGAAACGCGAGGCATTGCAAAGGCACTGCTCAACTTAAAAAGCTCTTAACACAGCTTTCGGTGATGTCAATGTTAGCGCGGGGAAGGATGGGTATAGCGGTTTGGTTGATTATCTTGTTGCCCAGTCTACAAACTCTCGGTGATGTCAATAAGAAAAATCGCCGTATAGAGCTTGGGCTGATTATTTTGGTTCCAAGTCTAGCGGCATTATATAAGGCGCGTTATTTTGACGCACAAAAACTGGCCTACAGCGTTTTGACGACACTCTTCAGATACTCTCTAAACTCGACGCCGATCTCCTTATGTTTCAGCGCCACCTCGACGCAAGCCTTCATGATGCCGAGCTTGTTGCCCATGTCGTAGCGGGTGCCTGTGAAATCAACTGCGACCATGCCAACCGTGTTAGCGAGCACCTTCATGGCGTCGGTGAGTTGAATTTCTCCACCAGCGCCTGGCTTGGTTTTGTCGAGGATATCGAAAATGTCTGGCGTTAAGATGCAACGACCAAGGATGGAATAAAGCGATAAAACCTCGCTTGGAGAGGGCTTCTCGACCATGTCGGTGCAGTTGAAAATGTTGTCGCGAATATTCTCGACCTTGAGGGAGCTGTATTTGGAGATATCCTCCGCGGCAACCTTATTTACACCCAAAACCGCACGGCCATATTCCTCGTAGGCGCGTATAAGCTGGCCGCAAGCAGGATCATCACCGATAATAACATCGTCGCCGTAGAGGACCGCAAATGGCTCATCTCCAATGAATGAGCGCGCGCAATTTACTGCGTGGCCAAGGCCAAGTGTCTCCTTTTGGCGCAAAAAATAAATATTGGCAAGCTTGGAGATATTCGTGACCTCTTCGAGCTTGTCGTTTTTGTTGTGCTTAGCGAGGCTTGACTCGAGTTCAGGCGCTCTATCAAAGTGGTTCTCAATGACCTCTTTGCTGCGATTCGTGATTATCAGGATGTCCGTTATCCCGGATGCGACGGCCTCCTCGACGATGTACTGAATCGCCGGCTTGTCCACAATCGGGAACATCTCTTTTGGCATGGCCTTTGTTGCCGGCAAGACCCTCGTGCCAAGCCCAGCCGCCGGTATGACCGCTTTTGTGATTTTTTTCATGGTATCCTCCACTTTTTAACCTTAAATTTGAGAACTTTTTTCTGTCTTGCCGCTGCGGCCGCGAGGCCAAAGAAAATAAAATTTTTATTTTCTTTGTGGCCCAGAGCTCAACGTTGTTGGGCTCTGGGCTGGCCGAAGGCCCTGGGCCTTGGGGGCCTCGGGGCGCCCTAGTGCTAGATTATAGCTAAAGTTCGCTTCCTTTAAAAGCCCTACTTAGAAGTAAAACTATGCCTGCGGAACATAAAACGATTCACGAACATAGCGACAACGATGCCCATACTGGTGTCCAGCACGCGGTTGACGACGTACATGAGGCTGTCGTTGATGTTCCCATCCGGCCAAGTCAAGACGCTCAGCACCACGATGCAAGAAATCTCGACGGACGCGGGCAGTCCGATGAGGTTACATATGTATATTACCAGAAGAATGGCGAACGGCGCAACTGACAAAGTTGTAATTTCCTTAAACGGCATCTTATAGACTGCCAAAAGCAACAAATATCCGACGGCTCCGCCGATGAGCGTTCCTATAAAGCGCTCCATGCCCTTGTTGAATGTCGTGTTGTAGGTAGGTTTTAAGCAAATTATCGACGCGATACACGCGAACAAGTTGTCGGTGCGGTTAAAAATAAAGGCGAGCAAAAGACACAAGAAAACGGCAATGGCGGTCTTTATGGCTCGCAAGCCTAATCGATATTCAGGGTTCATAAAAAATCCAATCTCCTAAGGGGTAAATCAATCAATAGGGAGTGCCCTAAGTGAGCATTTCCCATGGGCTTGGCTGCTCCAACCGGGCCGCGAGGCCAAAGAAAATTTATTTTCTTTGTGGCCAATTACTCAACGCTGTTGAGTAATTGGCTGGCCGAAGGCCCTGCGTGCCTTCGGCGCCTCGCGGCTGCCAGATACTCGATCAGGGCACTCCCATCAATAGCCTTTCTGTCCGGATAGCGACTCGTCATCCGAGATCCAAGTGTTCACTTCGATGGTTTTAAACTTAAGCTTATCGATCCTCACAACGACGTTTTTTATGCCAGCATTGATGATGAGGCGCTTACACATTGAGCAGGAGCAGGTGTTCTTCACATAGTCACCGGAGCCAGCTTCTTTTCCGACAAGGTACAAGGTCGCGCCAAGCATATCATTCCGAGCTGCGTGAATAATTGCGTTGGCCTCAGCGTGCACGGAGCGACAAAGTTCATAGCGCTCACCACGAGGAATACCGAGTTCTTCTCTCGTACATTTACCCAAGTCCATACAATTCTGTTGGCCTCGAGGTGCACCAGTATAGCCTGAGGAAATTATTTGGTCATTATTTACGATAATTGCGCCAAAATTTCTCCGCAAGCAAGTGCCGCGCTCCAACACAGTCTGCGCTATATCCAAATAATAATTTTCCTTATCGATACGGATCATACTCAAATAACGCCCCCAGTGTCTGCTTTTCATTATAAATTTTTTTGTGCCCGTAGGCAAGGGGAGAGTGGCATTGGGAAGTGCCCTATGGAAGCATTTATGATATACTATTTCCATGAAATGTAAAGCATGTAACGACGAAACAAATCAAATAAAAGCTGGAAAAACAAAGGGGGGAAGCCAAAAGTACAAATGCAAAATATGCGGAAAATATTACACTGCGGAAAGCAAAAAGAGATGCCATAGCGAAGAAACCAAAAATCAGGCGATAAAATTATATTGGGAGGGAAATAGTGGCCGAGCAGACGGCCGAATTCTGGGAATCGGGAAAAATATGTGCCTGTATTGGATTCGGAAATATGCGAAAAATATTGAGGACAAAGTGATTCCAAATGCGCGGGTTAACGTCATCGAAATGGACGAGCTGTACAGCTTCGTCGAGAGAAAAAAACAGATTTTTCGCGATAACGCTGGTCAGTAGAGATACGCGGGAAATCATAGGCTTCGACTTAGTTGATCGCTCCGTGAAGGCATATCAATACTACTCTGACGCTTATTCGGCATATGCGGAAGTGCGCTACGAAGGCGCTCATATTTCGCTAAAAAATAAAAGCCAGACTTACACCGTTGAAGGTGTAAACTCTGACTTGCGACACTACATTCCGCCTTTGCACCGAAGGCCTAAATGCTTTTTTCGATCACTTGAAACAGCTAAGGCTGTCTTCAAAATTTTTGTTAATGCCTTCAATCTTTTTGCTCGTGCTAAAAAGAAATTTCTGCACCTGAAATCCGCATTTTGTCTCTCCAGTTTTCTTTAAATGCTCAACTAGGGCACTCCCTCTGTTTCTACCTATTGTATCACGTTTGATTATTTAAGAAACACCCACAATTTGTTCCCACAAGGCATAAAGGCGGG
>JAZQJR010000044.1:0-1591 GCA_045541715.1 Acutalibacteraceae bacterium | reverse complement strand
GCTAATGCAGGCTTCCTCGTCGGCGTTAAAGTCGCTCGCCATGACGAAAGCAAATTTAGCCTTTTTCACGCCCGCGTAGCTCAAGATTATGTTCGTGTCGATTTTATCCATGCAGGTCGCGGAGGAAAGCAAATCGCAGCCCACAAAAGGAATCTTTGCCAGTTGAAATAACCCTTGAATGGTGCCATCCTCGCCGTTTTTGCCATGCAGCACTGGAATAATTACGTCAAGGTGAATCGTTGAGTATTTATCGTCCTCAAGCACAACCAGGCCGCCAACAGAGCTATCCGGCGAAATAAAGGCTTTTTTCTTGTTTTGTGTGTCTTTCTCCCAGTCGCCATTAGAAATTTTCGAGATATCTCCCGTATATTGAAACCATTCGCCAGCCTTCGTAATGCCGATTAAGACAATCTCATACTTTTCCCTCGAGATGTTCTCTATTATCGAAGTGGCCGAACGCCTAGAAACTTCGTGCTCCGACGATGCCCCACCAAAGATGATACCAACCGCTTTTTTGTTCATAAAAGCCTCCCAAAAACTGTTAATAGAAAAATTGCCCATATATTAAGTAATATTAACACATGGGCACGGTTGGTGCAAACTTTGGATGATAATAAAAAGGGGCCCTCGGAGTGGGCACCTAGCTATGTTGAGATTTGGACACAAAGAAAATAATATTTTCTTTTGCCTCGCGGCTCGGCTGAACAGATAATCCAATTAAAATGCTCGCTTGGGGCGATCCATTTAAATGATGCCGAAGCAATAAATATAAACGTCACTGATTATTTACCATACGATGAGTTTTGATAATTATCATAAAATTTAAAGTTCATAGACAAAAAACGTCAACTGCTCCAAAATCGAATAAAAAATCTTGTTTTTTGTAAATTAAGCCTATATAATGAGATTATTATAATAAAAAGGAGGTGCTTTTATGTTCAAGAATACGGTTGCAAAGTTCGCAGTGTTAGGCTTGATTTTTTCGTTATGTTCACCTTGTTGTTTAGCATTTGCTCAACAGCCAGATCGCCAAGCGCGTGTTGATGCGCTTCAAGCTGGCACATCAAAATATTTAACTATAACCATCAATGACCAAGAAGTACAACTTGAGATACCGGAAGGAACAACACTCGCTCAGCTTCGCCGGTTCGCTTTTGACGTATTTTATCAAATCGGGCTAAACAGTGATCGTTCATCTGAAGAGGCGACTCATTTTGCCAATACCGTCGTGTCTAATCTTCTTTAAAAAAACTTACTTAATTATAAAAAGCGCCCGCGCGATATAGTGCGGCGCTTTGCCTTGTTCTACAAACCTTTCCGTTTTTTCTTTCTGCGTTTTTTAAGTAAATCTTCAGTTGTCACGTTCAATGCTCCGGCAATAGCAACAAGCTCTTTGTCGGTCACCAGACGAGTTTGCCCTTCGATTTTTGACAAACCTGATGGACTTATGTCGACGCCGGCCACTTGAATCCGGGCCAGAAGCTCTTTTTGTTGTAAGCCCTGCTTTTTCCTTTCCTCGCTAACATTCTTGCCAACAAGATTTTTGTTTCCCAAGTCTTGTTCTCTATGCCGCATTTTCACACCTCCAATA
>JAZQJR010000043.1:0-9372 GCA_045541715.1 Acutalibacteraceae bacterium | reverse complement strand
AACGACATGGCTACGATCCGACTTAGGGTCTGCACATCAAGTCTAACTTTTCAAAGTAGGTGGTTTACATCGAATTTGCAGGCTTCGACTTTGGCGATGTTGACGCGCTGGGGTTGTATGGCGTTGGCTTCGAGGGCGAAGGCTTCGATTTCGAGCCGACTAGATACGAGCCGACTGAAACGGGTATCTATACGCGCCCGATCGTGTACGCGCCTAAGCCTGTTATGTACGAGTACGCGGAAGAATTCGCCCGTGATTTGGTTATCGACAACCAACACGAGACGTTCGCTTTCGTGAGCGGTAATTTCGTATTCGGCGATTTTGTCGAAGCGCTCGTGGACATTGGCAAGTTGAGCGTTAAGCGCATGGGCGTTCAAACGCTATCGATGAACGATGAGAACATCGATAGCATCAGGAACATTGTCGAATGGATGCCCGTTGAGCGCCTGGACATTGTTCTTAGCGACTACTGGTTTTCTCACGAGCGGCAACCTGGGGGACTAGTCGATTACCTGTTCGAGCAGCTAGACGTTATCGATTTGGATTTACACGTCGCTTTTTGCGGCACGCACGCAAAAGTATGGACAATCGAAACTTGCGCCGGAAACGTGCTGACGATTCAGGGCAGCGCGAATCTTCGAAGCAGCGGGAATATCGAGCAGTTGCACATTTCGCCCGATAGAGGGCTTTTTGATTTTTGCGCGTCCACTCTCCGAAAGATGGTGGACGTTTACGACGTGGTTAATCAGGACTCACGAACTTTTAAATCCGTAAGGAGGGCGAAGCTATGGCGAGCGGTAGCGGCAGAGGCGGCGGTGGAAAGCGCGGAACAGGCAAAGCCAAAATTAGACGATTAACAAACAGGCGCATGACCAACGGTGACAAGTTGCGAACAAGAAGCACGTACAGCAAAAACAATCCGTATGCAGATCAAAACTTGCCGTTCTAATTGCTAAAAGCCCGAAAGGAGGGCGCTAGATGGCTAAGGCAAAGCTACCAACCGCGCAAGATTTGTGCGCGAGTGTTCCCGAGCAGGTGCGCCCGTTCGTGGCCGAACTTGCGGAGAACGTCATTTTCATGCACGACAAGCTTATTGAGACGCGAAAAGGGCTTGTTAAGCAAACGCTGGTTATCCCATATGACAACGGCGGCGGACAGACTGGCATTCGTGAGAATCCCGCTTTTAAGGCGTATCAAACGATGCTCGCGAGTTATCGCAAGGCGCTTGAAGAACTATCGTCCACTCTTCGCCGCTACGGTGGACTCGAAAAGAAGAACGACGAGGAAAACCCGCTAGCCAAGATTCTAGCCGAAGCCGAAAAGGTGCTTGTAGATGCAAGCTAGGCAAACGCCCGTTTATTCATGGTGCGGCAGCTACACGAGGACAGAGGGCGTTTTTGCGGTTGCGATGGCTGATACATACGGCTTGCATCCTCACCCGTGGCAAAAGAACGTATTGAACGACTGGTTAGCGCTCGATGATCACGGCAAGTTGCTTAACTCGCTGTGCGTGTTGCCGGTTCCTCGGCAAAATGGCAAAACGGGCGTTTGTGACCCACGCGAAACCTGGGGACTGGTTAAGCGCGGCGAGGCGATTTTGCACACAGCGCAGGAATACCAAACGGCGAAAAAGGCGTTTGACCGTTTGCGCATCAAGTTCGGCGAGCGCAAGAACGACCCGCTAGCGAAATTTCCCGAGCTAAACAAGCTGGTTGAGCGCTACACCACGAGCGCAAATCAAATGGTGCTTGATTTAAAGAACGGTGGACATATCGAGTTTCGAACACGCGGCAGCGGTTCGGACATGGGACGCGGCGGCACGTTTGATTTAGTAGTAGTGGACGAAGCGCAGAGTTACACCGATGCGCAAGACGCGGCGTTATCGCCGCTTAACTCGGCTGCTCCAACGGGTTCGCCGCAAACAATCCTAATGGGGACTGTGCCAGACCCGACAGCGGCGTATAAAGGCGAGAAGTTCGCTAGCATTCGCGATAGCTTGCATACTTCACCATACGAGGGCGCTTGTATTCACGAATGGTCAGCTAAAGAAATCGGCGATGTTTTCGACAAATCGCGATGGTACGAAACTAACCCGTCGCTAGGTTTCCAACTGCTCGAATCCGCATTGATGAAAGATGCGCGGATGATGAGCGCTGACGCTTTCGCACGCGAGCACTTGGGCTGGTGGCCTGAAATCGCGACGGCTAGCGCGGTTATCAAAGCGTCTGACTGGCAGGCGTGCAAGGTGGACAATCCGCGCAAAGACGGCATACTCGTTTACGCTGTCAAGTTTTCGCCCGATGGCTCAATCGGCGCTTTAGCGGCTTGTTACAAGCCTGATGATGGCATTCCGTTTGTTTACGTGGTGGACGTGAAATCACTGTCAAACGGTATCGGCTGGTTCGTGGACAGTCTCGCGCCACGCGCCGACAAAGCCGCGCAGATAATCATTGATGGGCAGTCGAACGCGCAGAACCTTAACGAACGCCTGCTAGCTAATGGCGTTAGCTCGCGTGTGATTATCCGACCGCGCACAGGCGATGTTATAGCGGCGTGCTCGTCGCTCGTGAACGCCGTCAAAGAGCGCAAGGTTACCCACTATGGACAACCCGCGCTAGATGATTCGGCAACTAAGACAAAGAGACGGCGAATAGGCAATAACGGCGGCTTCGGCTTCGAATCGACCGACGAAGTTAACGCCGAATTGATAGAAGCGTGCGCCCTGGCTTACTGGGGTGCGATGACCACGAAGCGCGACCCGCGCAGAAAGGCGGTGGTACGGTGCTAAAAGTTCCCGCTATGGTTGCATCCGCTGACGGCTTGCGCGGCGAAGATAGAATGATCGTGCGCGAATTGGTCAAAGCGTGGAGCGACCATTACGACCGCAACATTAGGCGGCATTGCTATTACATCATGCACAATCGCCTGGTGGACTTGGGCATTTCAATCCCGCCGAAGCTTAAAAACCTAGATGCGGCGTGCGGTTGGGCTGCTAAGACAGTCGATGTTATGGTGGAACACTCCGTATTCGACGGCTTCACGGTGAGCGATGAAACCGCGCAGGCTGAGTTAAACGCCATTTCGCAGCGTAACAAGTTGCGCGTTAAGTACCGCAAGGCAACTACCAGCGCGTTAGAACAGTCGTTTAACCTTTATTTCGTGTCCACTGGCAAAGACGGCCACGCGCACGTTAGCGCATACCCGGCGCACGCTTGCGGCGTAATCTGGGATGATGCGAACGACACGATTAAAGCGGCTCTGTTCGTCGTGGACACCAAAAAAGACAGAACAACCAGGCAGCTTTTGCCGACGTGGATTAACGTCGTTACGGCTGAGTATCTAATTCGAATCAAAGCCGATAACGGTAGATGGTACGTCGAGGAATACGAGCCGCACGGATTGGAACATTTGCCCGTGTTCCTGGCCGCGCACAACGCCACGCTAGAGCGCCCGTTTGGTCAGTCGCGAATCACCCGCGAAATCATGGGGTATATAGATTCGGCGGTTCGGGCGAACATTAACGAGGAAATCGCGTCAGCCTTCGCCGCAACGTCGCAGAAATACCTACTCGGGACGGATGGTGACCCGTTCGAGCAAGTGGATAAATGGCAAGCGTTCATTGGCTCGATTTTTAATATCGACATGACCCGCGAAGGGACGGTGCCGCAGTTCGGGCAATTGCCCCAGCCGTCGATGCAGCCGCTAACAGACCACTTCCGCAATTTGTGCGCGAAGATGAGCGCGGCAACTGGCATTCATGTTTCGCAGTTCGGGCTTGTGCATGATCAGCCAGCTAGCGCCGAAGCGATATACGCGGAGAATTCGCCGCTAATCCGCAAGGTGAAAGCATGGCACGCCGACGTTAGCGACACGCTAACCGATGTTGCTATAGCTTGTCTTGCAACTGAGCGCGGCACGACGTTTGACGGAGTGGACAGTTTAGGAATCGACATACAGCCGCGATTCCTGAATCCCGCCATGCCGACACTTGCACAGATGACCGATGCATCGGTGAAAATCGCGTCGGTTGTTCCTGCGTTCGCCAACACGCCGACGTTTTGGCGGTGGAACGGCCTTGATGACGAAGCGGTTACAACGGTTATGCGCGAACTTGAAAGCGCACAGGCGGCAGAAGCTACTAACGCGGCGGTTGCGTCGCTGTTTGGCGGTGGCGTGAATGCAGATACCGCGTAGTTACCTAGAAAGCTATTCAAAGGCTTTAAACGTCGTTTCAGACCGTGCTAAGGCTAGCTTGGTGGACGCATTAGCGGCTATCGACTACACAGCCGATGTAGCGACCGTGCGCAATGCCGTTATAGCGGTTATGCAGCCTGCTTGCGGTGCATCGTCCACTGTTTCGGCGCGGCTTGCCGCTGAGTTTTACAACGGGCTTAGAGCGCGTTTCGGTATCGATGACGGCTTTATAGCAACGGTGGACAGTGGGCGCGTGCCTGACGCTACGGACGGCGCTGTAAGAGCGTTTGCTGACAAGCTGACAGGTGAAGAACCGGACATTAACGCATTTCAAAAGCTGTGCGTCGAGCGTATAGACTACGAGACGCGAAAAGCGGCTAACGAGTGCATAACAGCAAACGCGAAACGCGACCCGAAAAAGCCGCGATGGGCGAGAATCCCGATGGGTTCGGAAACGTGCTCGTTTTGCATCATGTTGGCTAGCCGTGGTTTTGTTTACCACTCGGGAAGTACGGCATCGCACGCGCACGCGAACTGCGATTGTCGGATTGTCCCAAGTTGGGATAAATCGCCGTTAGCGCAGGGGTATGACCCTGACGAGTATTACAGGCAATATTTGGAGCTGCAAAAATGAATGACAAAATCGAATACAACGGCATCGGTTTCCTCGGCGCGTTGACCATCCTGTTTATTGCGCTGAAACTGTGCGGTGTAATCGCATGGTCATGGGCATGGGTGCTCGCGCCGTTGTGGATACCGCTAGCGTTGTTCGCGGTGTTCGCGGTTATCACGCTGATTGTGTGCGCGATTATCGATAAGCACTAATCTTTTTTCGGAATCTAGCCGTCTGCACAGGCGGCTTTTTTCATGCCGTCCACTCTGGGCGGCTTTTTTATTAATCGCCCTGCATAGGGCATCAAAGGCGCTGTAACAGCGCTGGAAAGGCGGTTAAGCATGTCTGATGAAAACACTCCGAACGTAGACGAAACCACGCCCGAGGAGGTGGACGAAAGCACCGACTATAAGGCGCTTTACGAATCGACCAAAGCCGAATCGCGCAAGTGGGAAAAGCGCTTGAAGGAGAATTACGAAAAGGCGAAGAAATACGATGAACTGACGGCGGGTGAGGAATCCGTCGAAGACCGAATCGCTGCGCTTGAAGCCGACAAGCAACGGCTTGAAAGCGAAAAGACCCGCGCAGCGCTCGTTAAATCTGTCGCCAAGGAAACGGGCGTGCCTGAAAGCATCGTTTCTAGCTTGTCTGCAACAGACGAGGACGCGCTAACCGCGCAGGCTAAGGCTATTGCAGAAAACTACAAAGTTCCTGGCGGTGCACCGAAAGCACCCGAAGCTGGGAAATTTCCGAAGGACGGCGGCAGCGGCGCGAAAACGACCGCGCAAATGTTCGCTGATTCAATCAAAGACTTTTAAGGAGGGCTAATTATGCCTACTGCTATTGACATTAACCGTGGTACGTCTAACGTGCTGCTCCCTGCTGAGGTTAGCGCCGAAATTTGGGGTAAGACGCTCGATGAATCCGCTTTTATGCGCCTTGCGCGTCGTATCAACATGCCCGGTTCTGGCGTTGATGTTCAGACCATCACGGGTGAGCCGACCGCCGAATGGGTGGACGAAACGGCATTGAAGCCCGTTAGCATGCATACGTTTGGCAAGAAAACCATTCGCCCGTTCAAGCTGGCCGTTATTGAGCCGTTCTCTAACGAATTCCGCCGTGACAAGGTGGCGCTTTATAACGAGTGCATTAACCGCTTGCCGTTCGCGCTTGCTAAGAAGTTCGATAGCACCATCATGGGTACTACGGCACCTGGTACGGGCTTTGATGTTCTCGGTAGCGCTACGAAGGTTTCGCTTATTCCTGGTGCTAATGCGACTGTTTACGACCAGTTCATTACCATTGACGGCACGATTGCGGCTGCTGATGGCATCATGAATGGCATTGCTCTCGCCCCGCAGGGCAAATCTAAGGTTCTTGCAGCGGTGGACGGTCAGAAGCGACCGCTTTTCACTCCTGGCGTTGGCTCTAATACTGTTGGCGATATTCTCGGCGCTCCCGTGTACGTTACTAAGGGCGTTTACGTCACTGGTGCTGCTGGTTCGCCTGGTACTCCCGCTGTTGTTGGTATTGCCGGTGATTTCTCGGATGCTGTCTGGGGTTCGGTCGAAGATATTCAGATGGCTATTAGCGATCAGGCTACGCTTTCCGTTGGTTCTGGTGCCAGCGCGTCCACTATCAACCTTTGGCAGCAAAACATGTTCGCGGTGCGCTTCGAGATTGAGGTTGCGTTTGCCGTTAAGGATGTTAACCAGTTCGTGCTGCTCACTGGCGATACTCCGAGCGCTTAATCATGGAGCGGCTTATTTCGCCTAACGGCGTGCTTGTAGACGCAAACGAAAGCGCTGTTAAGGCTTTGCTTGATAACGGCTACAAACCAGCCGAAGAAATCGAGAAACCGAAACGAGCGCGGCGCAAGAAAGCGAACGCTGACGAGGGGTTGAATCATGGACGGTAAAGTAATTGTCCCGTTCTTCGACAAAGAAAACCCCGATGACGTTTATCAAGTTGGAGACACGTTCACGGGTACGACCGAGCGCGTTAAAGGCTTGATAGCTCGCGGGTTTGTCGAGGAAATCAAAGAAGAGAAACCGAAACGCACGCCACGCAAAAAGGCGGCTGTTAAGGAGTAACAACAATGGCTTTCGCGGATGTTGATGAGTATCTATCGCGCCTGAAACCCAGTGAGCGCGACGTGACGCAAGATGAACGCGATTACATCGGCGTGCTGCTGTCTGATGCATCCGCGAAGCTTGCGGGGTTGCTTGCGAGCGCAGGCGTAGAGGTGGACGAAACCGACGAGACGCAGACGGCGAACATTAAGCGCGTTGTCTGTAACATGGTTCGCGAATTCCTCGATTCGGAGTCTCGCGACGGTGTTACGTCCATGTCGCAAAACATTGGTAATACCAGCGCGTCGGTGCAATGGAGCGCGGGGGTAACTAATTTCTTCATCAGCGAATCGGACAAACTCGCGCTTGGCATCAAGAAACGCGCAAGTGGCCGCACGCTGTACCCTGACACGTCCACTGGGTCATTCGGGGTGATAACCGATGTTTAGGAATTTGCCGCAAATCGGTGGCGCAAAACTCGCGCCGTTGCCTAAATCGGTTCTAACGTCCACTATGCGCGTGCGCGTGCCGATTGAGCATAGCGAATACGGCGATGAATGGGACGAGCAGCCGATAACGGTTAGCAACGTTCGATTCATGAGCACGCACGAGGTTAACGGCGTGAACAATGGCGGCGTTACGTCTGGTTATGTGTTCGAGCAGGGTTCTAAGGGGCTTATCCTCGTGGACGCTGCTAACAGTGAAAACGCTTTCCCTGTTCCCGCTGGTGCTGAGATTCGCGTCGATAGCGATGAGCGCCTAGAAGCTGTCAAAGTGACTAAATGCCTTAATTTCGATGGCACCTTACACCATTACGAAATCGAGGTTAAATGATGGCTTCGAAGATTGAATGGTATCCGGGCGCACGTGCGAAACTCAATCGCGACATTCAAGCGAGCGTCAACGCCACGGCTAACGCTATTGCGAACGACCTCAAAACATCGGGGACAATGCCTTACGCTGTGGATGATCGCGGCGCTGAACCTGGCGCGTTGCAGGCATCCGTTACATCTGTACCCGCTAGCGGAAAATCGCGCATGGCGCACGTTACGACAACCGCGCCGTATGCGCGAAAGCTTTACTACGCGCCTTATGCGCATCCTGATTTTCAATTTCAGCATGGCGTTAACACAAAGGCGCAGGGCTTTTGGTACGGCCAATACATGAAAAAGGGTTCAAAGCGCAATTTCGCCAAAGAGGTGTTCAAGCGTGCGATGAAAGCAAGGAGGGGTTAATCATGCTAACGACCGATGACGTAATGCAATGGATTAAATCCCTCGGTGTTTTCGATGACGAGACGAAATTTACTATGGCGCGGCTCGATTCGTCTAAAGAGAAGCGCATCGGCGTTTACCCGCGCACGGATTATGCGACGCTCGATGTTGCGGTGGGTGGACGCGATTCAACCGTGACGCACGTTAAGCCCGTGCAAGCACTTGTCCACTGGTCTAAGGACGCACGCGCCACCGAGGAAACCGCGCAGGCGCTTTACAACGCGCTGTCGTTCAATCCACGCGGCGCGATTGGCGAGAATTCGGTTTCTTACATCGATTTACTAACGTCTGAACCCGTCGATTTGGGCGCAGACGATAACGGAATTTTTGAGCGTGTTCTACGCTTCGACATTCATTATCAGGAGGTTTAGCTATGGCTAACGAAACCACGGGCGTTTATCCCGTTTACGAAAACCAATTCAAGATTGGTGCGGCATCGGGCAGTGCTAGCACGATTGCCGATATGGAAACGTTTAGCGTCTCCATCGACAACGGCGTCGAGGAATGGACCCCGTTCACGACCGAGGGGTGGGTGCGCCGCCTGATGACGGCCAAGTCCATCACGATCAGCGTGAACGGCAAGCGCAATATCGGCGATACGGGTAATGATTTCGTCGCTGGCAAGTTCATGGCGAATGGCCGCAATGCTGAGGTTTATTTCGAGTGGACGTTCCCCGACGGCGCGAAGCTGTCTTTCGAGGTTGCCGTGCTCAACGTTACCAACATGGGCGCTGGTGACTCCACGGCAGTTGCACCGCTCGAATTCGAGATTATGAGCAACGGCAAGCCGACGTATACGGCAGCGGCTTAATCAAACGGTTACGGATGGCATTAACGCGGGGGTGCTTTCGGGCGCTCCCGCTTTTTTGCTAAGGAGGGCATTTTATGGCGAAAGTTATTGACCTGACAGAAAAGCTTGGGTTTGCGGAAAATCCCGTTATCAAGATTCGTGACGTTGAAATCGAAGTCAACAAATCGGCTAGCAACATGTTGCAAATCATGCAGCTTATTAGCAACGGCGAGGAAGTAGGCCCCGCTGAGTTATTCGACGCTATCAAGCTTATTTTTGGCGATGACGGCGCGAAGAAGCTGGACACTCTCAACCTTGACGTTAACGACCTCATGATCGTGCTCACCGAAGCCGTGAACATGGTTACTGGTGAGGATGACGAGGACGAATCAAAAAACGCGATGACCCCGGTTACAGCCTAATCGGGGA
>JAZQJR010000042.1:0-2098 GCA_045541715.1 Acutalibacteraceae bacterium | reverse complement strand
ACCATTTCGGGGTCAAGGGCCGAGGTTGGCTCGTCAAAAAGCATCACGTCGGGGTTCATGGCCAGAGCACGCACAATGGCTATTCTCTGCTGCTGCCCGCCCGAAAGCTGGTCGGGATAGCAATTTGCTTTGACTTCTAGCCCGACCCTTTTTAGCAAGTTTATCGCGTCGTTTTCGGCCTCTTCCTGCGACTTTATTTTCAAAATTGTCGGCGCTAGCGTTATGTTTTGCATGACGGTCAGGTGCGGAAACAGGTTGAATTTTTGGAAAACCATGCCCATTTTCCGGCGTATTAAATTGATGTCGCACTTTGGGTCGGTTATATTTTTCCCCTCGAAAATTATTTCTCCGGAGGTTGGTGTTTCTAAAAGGTTTAAGCACCGCAAAAACGTACTTTTGCCAGACCCCGAAGGCCCCAGCACAACGACCTTTTCGCCCTTTTTTATGTGTGTTGTGATTCCGTTTAGCACTCGCGTTTCTTCTTTGTTGAATGTGAACGTTTTGTACAAATTTTTAACGTGAATCATTTTTGTGCAGCCTCCTCTCGAACTTGTTCAGCAGCGCGGTTAAGCCAACGACCATGACCAAATAAATCACGGCGACGACAAACAGCGGTAGAAACGCATCGTAAGACTTGCTAATAATGATGTCGCCAGCCCGCGAGAGGTCAATGATGCCAATATACGAGGCGACGGCGGTCTCCTTCAGCAGCGTGATGAATTCGCTGCCCAGCGACGGCAAAATATTTTTTAGGGCTTGAGGAATCACGATTTTTATCATGGTTGTCCGGTGAGAAAGCCCCAGAGAGCGGCCGGCCTCAAGCTGGCCCTTATTCACAGACGCAATTCCCGCGCGAACGTGCTCGCTGACGTATGCGCCGGAGTTCAGGCCGAAGGCCACAATTGCCGCGATTATGTCGATGTTGTTCACCCTGAAGCGGCTAGTGATGCCGTAGTAGATGATGAAAAGTTGAATCAAAAGAGGGGTGCCGCGAATCGCAGTGGTATAAATATTGGTTAAAACGCCCAAAAACTTGAGCTTTTTATTGTGACCAGCAGCATTTTTTGCGGCAGCTAAAAGCACGCCCAGCAAAATGCCCATTATTGCCGCAAAAAAGGTCATAATGAGGGTATTTTTTAGGCCCTTAACTATGTACGACGAATATTCCTTGAACTTGTCCTCGCTCTTAGCGGACTGGGTGTACTTGCGAATTATGGTGTCCATCTCGCCGCTCGATTTTAGCTCAGTAATCGCCTCATTTATAACGCTTAAAAGCGCGGCATTGCCCTTCGTGACGGCAATGTTGTAATTCTCGCGGGTCAAAGTTTGGTCTAATTTTTTTATGTTTTGGTTATTGTTCACAAAATTATCCGCCGAGAACTCGTCCACAACAATTGCATCAATCTGCCTATTCAGCAGCGCAAGAATAGCGTCGGCGGGCTTTGAAAGGCGAAGCGTCTGAATTTTTTCGTTTTGACTGCAATATGTGTCGCCAGTGGTCCCGATTTGCACGCCAACTTTTTTTCCGTTTAAGTCAGGTTCGGCCTTTATGTCGCTATCAGTTCGAACGATTATTTTCTGTGCACCAGACATATACGGCTCAGAAAAATCGACGTTATTGGCCCGTTCCTCATCGTAGCTCAGCCCCGAAGCAATAAAATCGCACATATCATTTTGCAGCATGAGAATTAAAGAGTTAAATGGGGCATTTTTAACTTTTAACTCCACACCGAGTTTTTGTGCAATTCGCCTAGATAAATCAATATCTATTCCAGTTGTATCATCATTTTCCAAATACTCAAATGGCGGAAATTCTGCGTTCGTTGCAACGGTAATGTAGCCCTGCTTTTTTATGTTTTCAATAGAACTGCTAGCTGATTTTGCATTAACGCCTACAGTGAAAGTTGCACAAATAGTCACCACACTTATTATGCAACATATATATTTATAAAAATTTTTCATTCTGTCACTCCTATGACTTAGGTAGAATTTTCCTCCAAGCGAACGCGCCGCGAGGCAGCCCCATTTATGGGGCCAAACCCGCCCTAAAAGGGCAGTGTCAAATGATTGTTGCTCGTCGATCTTTAATATCGCAAAA
>JAZQJR010000041.1:0-11245 GCA_045541715.1 Acutalibacteraceae bacterium | reverse complement strand
CAATCCTCAAGACTTCGCACAAGTTGTACAGCACGCAAGCAAGTCGGTTGGTTTTATCTTCATCGCGACTCAATGCCCATGGTGTCGTCTCGTCGATGTATTTATTGGCTCGAGCGATGAGCTTCCAGACTTCTGCGAGCGCGTTAGAGAATTGGAACTTCTCCATGTGAGCCTCATATTTATCGCGCAAGGAGGTCGCCATCTCGATCAGCTCGTCGTCAAGGGCATCTTTCTCCAAATTTCCAGGCAAATGACCATCAAAATACTTCTCGACCATCGCCGTCGTCCGCGAAACTAGGTTGCCCAAATCGTTCGCCAAGTCAGTGTTGATGCGGCTAATCAGGGCCTCGTTCGTGAAGATGCTGTCCGCGCCGAACGGAATCTCGCGCATGAGAAAATACTTAACTGCGTCGACGCCATAGCGGTCGCAGAGAATCTTCGGGTCGACCACGTTGCCCTTGGACTTCGACATTTTCGTGCCGTCGCCGAAGAGAATCCAGCCGTGGCCGTAAACTTTCTTGGGCAGAGGCAAGTCAAGTGCCATGAGCATCGCCGGCCAAATAATGGCATGAAAACGCACAATTTCCTTGCCCACAAAGTGAACGTCGGCCGGCCAATATTTCTTAAAGTCAGAGTCATCGTCGGAGGCGTAGCCAAGCGCCGTGATGTAGTTGGTGAGGGCGTCGAGCCACACATAGACCACGTGCTCGGGGTCGAAGTCGACCGAGATGCCCCACTTGAAGCTCGTGCGGCTGATGGACAAGTCGTTCAGACCGCTCTTGATGAAGTTAATCATCTCGTTGCGACGGCTTTCCGGCTCCAAGAATTCCGGATGTTCCTCGTACAGCTTCAAGAGTCTGTCGGCGTAGTTCGAGAGCCGGAAAAAGTACGATTCTTCCTTGGTCAAATGCACTTCGCGGCCGCAGTCGGGGCACTTCCCGTCGACGAGCTGCTGCTCCGTCCAAAAGGCCTCGCACGGCGTGCAGTACCAGCCCTCGTAGTGGCCCTTGTAGATTT
Source organism: Acutalibacteraceae bacterium (assembly GCA_045541715.1). Classification (GTDB taxonomy): domain Bacteria; phylum Bacillota; class Clostridia; order Oscillospirales; family Acutalibacteraceae; genus CAG-557. The sequence goes on along the minus strand of JAZQJR010000041.1, from coordinate 10,228 downwards.
CGCCCTTGTCGTAAAGCGCCTTGAAAATGCGTTGCACTGCCTTCACATGATGCTCATCAGTCGTGCGAATGTAGCGGTCATTCGAGATGTCCATAACGTCCCAAAGCTTTACAAACCGCGATACAAGCTTATCCACAAACTCTTTAGGCTGCAAGTTCTCCTTCGCCGCGTTAGTCTCAATTTTTTGGCCATGCTCGTCCGTGCCCGTGAGGAACATCACATCATAGCCTTGCAAGCGCTTATATCTGGCCATGACGTCCGCGGCAACCGTGCTGTAGCTGTGCCCCAGGTGCGGGTTGCCCGACGGGTAGTAAATCGGCGTCGTGATGTAAAAAGTCTTATTGCTCATAATAAAATGTCTCCTCGCGCTGATAAAATTTAATTTTATAGTAGTATAAAATTACGTAAAAAACAATGATAGAACAAATCTTTATATGCGTACCCCTAAACAAATTTGGCATTGCTAAAATCCGATACGCTGTGTAAAATATACTAGACCGTGTCGTCAATAAAAATATGATATGATAGAAAAAAGTAAGGGAAGCAAAAAATGAACAAAGAATTACACGGCACGATATAATCGACAGTGCTTGGAAAAAATCAAGCCGCACACCATTGAAGAAAAGGACACACGTGAAGGAAATGTAAGAGATACCCGACAATTCATAAACGGCGTATTCTGGAGTTTACGTACCGGTTAAATGATTGCGATTGCCGCCTTTTAAGATTTTGTACAAAGAGGTAAGGCTTTTGTCTTAATAGTATATATGCACTCTACAATGGTAGTAAAATTGCTATTAACGCAAGCATAATTCACATTTATTATCGAGAAAAACTTAGGTCGCGTCTTGTCGTGTGAGGTCACTCGCGGAGCTCAACACGAAAATACACCTGCCGTGGATGCTCATGGTATGCCGGTGCGATTTTTTATCACAGACGCTACCATTGCGGATTGCTCAATTGCAGAAGCGCTAATTACCGAATTTCAAGCTGAATATTTGCTGGCCGACCGTGGATAGGATACTGTCGATATCATTAGATACGTGCCTCAAGTGGGAATGACGTCAGCAATTCTTCGGGAATACGACAAATATATTTACAAACTACGCCACCTCGTTGAAAACGCTTTTTTGCATCTCAAGAAAGGGCGCGGCATCGCTACTCGTCATGCTAAGAACGTTTCTTCGTTTGTTGCTGCAATTCAAATTAGATGCATTGCTCTTTGGCTAAAAATTTATTGACGACATGCTCTAAGGTTTTTGCCATATGATGGAGCGGGTAATTTCTTCAAATACAATATCGAGAAGCCTTTTGACGGCCAAGATTCAATAGCCCTCTTGCGAAATTAAGAGAGTTGTTCAAAATTGCAAATATCAGCGATCAAAGAAAACCGTAGAGAAAAACATTTCCTTCGGTTGCGATAGCGTTCTGAAAGGATCCGAAAGCGCTTAACTAAGGCGATCGCGTACTCAACAGCGATACGTTTTCTTGAGACATTTTTGTTCTGTTTTCGCTCTTGCTCGATAAGGGTTGATTTTTGGTAGACTTTTTCGGCGTAATGGATTTCACATGCCATTTTGTAAGCCATTGATAGCGGCTATCTGCAGTTAGTTTGGCTCCTGAATTATTCGCTATTTTTTCATGTTTTATACCGCATGTTTATTTTCGCAAGAAGTCTATTTTTATATTTCATAAAAATAGTAACCTGCACCCAGCTAAAAATGCAGGGTGCTGATTACTTGAATTCAATTAATCTAGTTTTTACTAGCGTCTGGCTAATTTTTGAAGACGAGCGTTTTCAGGGAAGATTTCTGCTGCAAGCGAAACCGGCATTACCGGCGCATTGGTACTACCAGCCTCTAAGCGTTTTGCCCAGTCGCCAAATGTCGGAGCGGTCCATTCCTCATCTACAGGCACTATAGCACCTGGCTTCGCAATTTCGTTTGCGTGTGCTTCACAGTAAGCAATCAGCCTTTTCCTTTCTGAGTCTGATATGTTTGTCAGCTGAACGCTGCTACCTATGCAGTTTATTCCAAACCCTCCAGAAACATTATTCATTTGCACCTATTTTCTTTTTCATGCCTTTTTCCACCTTTCTAAAAAATAAAATTTAATGTACATGCTTGTTGCAACAAAGCAATCAGCAGCTTGTTGGCTTGCTGATAAGTACATTATACAACCACTCTGCAAAAAATCAACAAATTTTATTTATATGAGGCGATAATATTGTTGCTTAGAACCGCTTGCGTACTCCATCGTTCCTGTTCCGTTTTGAAACTGCAACTTGCATCCGTTTGACCATCTTTGTAAAGTTCCATCGCTATTCATTTCCAGCGGCTAAACTATGTTCAGCGTGCCCGTTATTGCGTCACCTTCAAAACTACATTTCTCAACATGTAATAATGGGCAGTGCCTAAAAGAGAGGCAATACGATATAATGATGCTACGGAAAATAAAATTAAATATCCCAACTTCGTCGTTCCCGCATCTCGGGCATTTAAGTTTTTTATCCATGCTTTCATTTTACACTGTGTATCTGATTTTGACAATCCCCTTTAGAAATACACAACATATTTCCGAATCGAACAAAAGTCTCAACTGAGAAGAACAAATTTACAGCCTCGACAAACTTCTACAAACATTTCCTAAACTTGGCAATAACATGAAAATAATACAAATTTTTAGCACTTTGATTTCAAATCGTTGTTTTTTGGTTGAAAAAAGCCCGATAATCGTGCTTTTTGGCTGTATCAGTGCGAATTTTAGCTTCGGGAAAGTTTGGAGGACTTGTCATGAAAACAGTTTTGGTGCTAGGCGTGGGACAGATCGGTAAGGCTATAACAAAAAGAATCCTCGAGCATAAGCCCGAGCGAATCATCTTGCATAATTTGACAAAATCGGAATCGGATTATTGCTGCGAGTACTTTGCTAAATGTTGCAAGAATGTAGAACTCATCCCATCATGGGGCGACGTCTTCTTGCCGTTCAAGTTTAATAAACTCGCCTCGATGCAGGAGCAACTCGAAAATAAGGATGAGCTTTTGAAGTTCTTTTACTCCGATTTGGGGCCAGAAGTCTTGAAAAAGTCAACCTTATATAAGCTCGTGCAAAAGTGGCGCCCGACCTTAATTATCGACGCGATAAACTCCGGAACCGTGCTGGGTAACCATTACAAGCCTGAGCTTATCTTGAGTAAAGTGAGCGCGAGTGCCGAGATAGATTTAAACACCTCAGCAGAAATTTTGCTTAACGACTTTGTGCCCAAGGCCATAAACTTCGTCTATGCGCTCAAGCTGGTCATGGAGGACTTTGGGGTGGACAAGTACTTGAAGGTCTCCACAACGGGCCTCGGCGGCATGGGAATGAATATGCCCTATACGCACGGCGACACGCCGCGCTCATCATTGTCATTTGCACTGATGGGCAAGATTTCCGCAGCCGGCGTCTTACATCAACTGCTTTGGAACTTGTCTCACACAACGCATTTAAATATTAGTCTGCTAATCCCGTCGACTTTTGTTGGCTACGATTGCACAAAATTTGAGCCAATTGAAACGGATGTTGGCTTAATTAAGAAAATCAAGCAGCCCAAGAAGCTTCAGCTAAGAGATGGTGAGCCGCTTACATATTCTAGAGGGACAAGCAATGAGTATTTGGAGTTCCCGGTCGTCCGCGCGGGCGAGAATCACGTTTACTCGCTTTATGAGTTGTCGGCGCTTACCTCGCTCGGACAAATGGAAGCCATAACGAAGGAGGAGGTCGCCAACGCGGCCATGGAGGACATCTGCGGCAAGTCGCGCAAGAACCTCCTTAACTATATGGACGCGGGGATGCTTTGTCCGACGTTCGCAGGCAAGGCTATGGTCGAAAAAATCAAAGCAGAGATTCGAACCTTGATGGCAGAAAACAATGCGACGAGCATCGCGACGGGGAATTTGGGCGTTACGGTGGCAAAGAGGCTCTACGAGCTGCATATGATAAAGCAGGCTTGCGGCACGGTGAGCGAGCTAAAGAAAATTCGCGTGGAAAAACTTCATCAGCGCATCGTTGAAAGCCTTGAAAATAACGCAAACCTCTTGCGCGAGATGCTCTCCTTGGGTCTGCCCGTGATGACCGACGACGAGAATGTTTACATCGGCGAGTACAGCCTTTTCCCCGACAAGGGCTGCGATTTGACCATCACGAGTGACCACCTCGAAAAGTGGGCCAGTGTCGGTTGGGTCGACTTGCGCGTGAAGAATATTTTGTTCCTGCGGAAGACGATTTTGGATGTCTACAGCGATGCGAAAAGTGTCTTGACTGATCGGAGTTTCGTCCTGAACCGCGATGTGGCGGCCATCAACGACGACTACGATATTGGCGAGATTTTGGCGTATTACTATAATCTTCAGGAAAAAGGAAGAAAAACTCGCGACATTTGAGTGTGCAGCCGTTTTAGTCGTCGTGCAAAAATGTGCGTACCTAATTTAAGATGTCTTTTTTAGGCTACTGCGCCGGCCGGGCCGCGAGGCCAAAGAAAATATTATTTTCTTTGTGGCCCAGATCTCAACAAAGTTGAGCTCTGGGCTGGCCGAAGGCCCTACGGGCCTTCGGCGCCTCGCGGCGTCCAGATGCTTGCTTAGTGCACGACCCTAAAAAGGCTTATTTTGGCGGACGGAGGGGTCCTTATGGAGCAGTTTGCGGTAGTTTCGCAGCAGCTATTTATCTTCGCAGTTTACGTTTGCATCGGGGCGGCCTGCGTCAAGTGTAAGATTTTCAACGAGGGCTCACTCGGCGCGCTGTCCAAGTTTATCATCAACGTCACGATGCCAACGATGATTTTTTGCAACTTGCTTTCGGGCCCTGTGCTAGGCGATTTACTTGGCGCACTGCCGATTTTCGTAATTTACCTAGCAAGTTTCATTGTTCTATACCTATCAAACTGCGTAATCGTAAAGTTTTTTCATTTCGAGAAGCGAAAAGCTAATGTCTACAAGGCCTTGGCGGCGTTCTCAAACGCCGGATTTATGGGAATTCCGCTTATTTTCACTCTCTTCAAGGAGAAGGGCGGCGTGTTTATGTCGTTGTGCATCGTCGTCGACCAACTTATGCTATGGACGCTCGGAGTAAAGCTGACCTCCAACGCGAGAATCTCGACGACCAAGAGCCTAAAAAAGTTCATAAATCCGGCGCTAATCTCAATTTTCGTGTCGCTGTTGGGGTTAGCGCTTAATTTTAGACTACCGACCAGCCTGCAAATCGTCCTCAAGCCGGTGGGCGCCATGACGCCGGTGCTATCGCTGATATACATTGGCGGGCTGTTCTGCTACTCCGACGTGAAAAAGCACTTCAAAAACGTCGAGCTTTACGTGATAATCCTCTTCAAGATGGTCGCTTTTCCGGTTGCGATATGGCTAGTGCTACGCGGCTTTGCCGTCCCGGTGGACATCGTTAAGACGGTCGTGCTGCTTGAGGCGCTGCCTACCATGACCTCCATAGCTATTTTCGCGAAAAACTATGAAAACTACGGAGAATACGCCGCCGCCGCCGTTTTGATTACCACCGCCGCCAGCCTGATAACCGTGCCGCTGGTGAGCCTGCTGACAGTCATTGTTTGACTTGCGAAAAACAAGTTTGAAGTCTCTTTTAGAGCCTGTTCACATAAAGAGAGCTTCAAAAATTAAAGGGTATATTGATCAAAGAACTGCATCGATAGATTTATTGACATCAAAGGCTGCATAAAGAAACATCGTTAAATCAATCATTTCGATAGAGCGCGAAACACAGCAGGTTTTCCGTCTAAATCTTGCAAACCAGTGTCTTTGAGGAAAGTTGTTACTTTCCATCAAATGTGTTTCTGATTTTGTTTGAATTAGACATCTCGGTGGTATAAAATCACGATAAACACTGTATCGATCGCTAAAGAATACTTTTACGTTCCACTTTTTTAATCGCTCGTACATTTTTCTGAATGTTTCAGAATCTCGTGCTTCGCATTCCCAATCGATGTGCTGTTTTGTGGTTCGGCAATACGCTTTCCAGATCCAAACTCGTCTTTTTTTGAGCGTAAAAAATGCCACATTTCATCGAGTTCAATCACTACGCTATCGTCAATTGGAGCCGGTTTGGAATAGTTTTTTCCGCAAAACTCTTCACCCAAACGAACGCAGAATGAACGTTGACTTTAAAAAACTTGGCGATGGTTCGGAACGAATATCCATGTGCGTACATCCAGACCGCCAGGAGTTTTTCTTGCTTGCTCCTTCCTTTCTGCCTTGTAGGAACAAATTGGCAACCGCATTTTTTACATTTGTAGCGCTGTTCGCCATTTACAAAGCCAGCTTTTACATATTCGTTTGACTCGCACTTTTTGCATTTGTACATATCTATACCACCCTTTTCTTCCTAACTATACCACATTTGATTATTTGAGCAACACTCTTGGAAATCTAGCGAGGCCCATATTTTTATAAAATTAGCTCTCTGTGTCTTGTCACGCTTTTATGCGAACAGGTTCTAGGACTTTTATTTCATCTTTTTCGCGGCACTCTTCATAATAGCTGACGCAATTGGCCCGGCGGTTTTCGAGCCATACCCTGAATTCTCCACGACCACGGTAAAGGCGAGTGGCGTATCTTCGTTGGCGGAGAAACCCACCATCCAGCCGTGGGGCTTTTTATTTTCGCCGACCTCGGCAGTCCCGGTTTTCGCGCAGACGTTAAGGCCAGGGAACATCGAATTGCCATAATTTTTCTCAACGTTGTGGCGCATCATATCCTTAAGTCGGTTGGCAACATCCGCATCTAGTAAAGTTTCCGTCGTCTGGTGGCCAAGATATCGCTCGATGTTGGTGGTCCCCTCAGTGTAAATGTCCTCCACTATGTGCGGCAAAACCGCCGTACCAGAGTTAGCAATCGCGCCCATGAGAATCAGGCTATGCATCGGGTTGAGCAGGTCATTATATTGGCCGACACCCGACCAGCCCAAGCTGTAATTATCCGCGCCGTGAACGTCATACACGCTCTTTTTCGACTCAATTCTGTCAAAGGCGAAACTCCGATTGAAGCCAAGAGAATTGGCCATTTGCGTCATGCGCTTTTTGCCCAGCTCAATGGCTAAGTCCGCAAAGTAAATGTTACACGAGTCCTTCATGGCCTCTCGCAGCGCGATATCTCCGTGGGCGGCCAGGCAAGTGATTTTCTTGTCGTTAACCATCTTGGTCTGCTGACAGTCGTAGGTTTTCTCCTCGAGGTTCGGAATCGTCGCTAAGCCCGCAGCGCTCGTGATAAGCTTCATGACGGAGCCCGGCGCATATGAGGCGCTGAGGGCACGGTTGATGTAGGCGCCTTCGTAGAGGCCAAGCTTGTCCTCGAGGACGACCTCCGGATGGTATGGGTCGTAGGTGGGCGTGCTGACCATGCAAAGAATCGCGCCAGTCTTGTAGTTGCTCACGCAAACCGCGCCCCTATGCGACCCGAGCAGCACCAAAGCCTTCTTACAAAGTTCGCTGTCAATGGTTAGTTTGATGTTTTTGGGTCGGCTAAAGGTCTCTGGAAAGTTCGTGCCGAAAATGAAGTTGTAACCATAGAGCTCGTCGCGGTACAGCGTTTGGATGGCCGTGGCAATGTGCGTGCTGTCGTCGCCAACGGTATGCAAAACGGCCTTGCGCATGGCGCCATCCTTGTGATAAACGCGCTTTCCGCCCTCGCTGTGAGCCAACACCACGCCGTTTGTATCGAGTATGTCGCCGGCCGTCGTGAGGTTCCTCGCGGAAAAGTGCTTATTCATTGGGCTCAGCGCCCACAAATTGCCAACTGTGACGAACTTGTACACGAAAAAGCCGATGCCCACCAGAAACATCAGCGTGACGATCGACACAACTATCGAGCGCCTTCGCGTGGTTCGCATGAAATCACCTGCCTCTTTTTCGTTAAAATTTGGACTAGATTGGATCGGTTTGGTTTGATCAAAGCTCTAGCCGCGCCGCGAGGCGCTCTATTAGGGAACTCCTTCAATTTTTTTAACAGATGCCCTATATATCAGCATTTAGCGCTACCATTGGCAAAGCTGCTAAACGCGCACATAGAGGGCGTTCCAATGCAAGGTAAAATCAACTGCTGAAAAGTTTTATTTATAAGTAAGCCTTTTTCCGATTTTATTGTTCGTAAAAATCGCCATTATCTAATTTGATTTTAGCAACGACTCTTTTTTAGACTTCTTGCGAAAATAAATATGCAGAGTAAAATATAAGGCATGAAATATGAAAAAATAGCAAACTATTCAGGAACAAAGTTTCGGAGAATTACAGGAGTAAAGCGAAGTACGTTTGAAAAAATGGTAGAAATCTTGAAGAAAGGATAGCAAGAAAGCATCAACAAAGAGGGCGACATCAAAAATTGAGTATAGAAGACTTGCTGTTGGCGACACTGGAATATCTGCGAGAATACCGCACTTATGCTCACATTGCAGCCAGCTATGATGTTGCGGAAAGTAGCAGTTATCGAGGAATTCGTTGGGTAGAAGACACTTTGATTAAGGACGGAACGTTTTCTTTGCCAGGTCGAAAGGCGCTGCTTAAAGGCGAAGCAAAATATGAGGTAATTTTAGTCGACACAACAGAAACGCCAATTGAGCGTCCCCAAAAAAACAAAGAAAATACTAGTCAGGAAAGAAAAAACGTCATACCATAAAAACTCAAATGTTGATAAATCCAGAAATCAGGGAGATGATCTCTTTGGTGTTCGCAAAAGGGAAAGTACATGATTTACAACTACTTAAAAGCAGCAAAATTCGCTTGAAACAAGGAGCACAACTAACGGCAGATAGCGGCTATCAAGGAATTACAAAGTTGTACACGAATTCCGTTTTGCCGAAAAAGTCTACCAAAAATCGACCCTTATCGAAGCAAGACCAAAAGCAGAACAGAAGTATCTCTAGAAAACGTATCGCGGTTGAGCACGTGATCGCCTTAGTTAAGCGCTTTCGGATTCTTTCAGAAGGTTATCGCAACCGAAGGAAACGCTTTTCTCTGATCGCTGGTATTTGCAATTTTGAACAACTCTCTTAAGCTCGCAAGAGGACTAATAAAGTCTTGCCAAAAGTTTCACATAAATTCAAGTGCGAGAACCACTATTTAACCAAAAACACAGCGACGGTCGGGTCTTGTCGCGCAAGGTCACTCGCGGTGCTTAATACGAAAGTACACCTGGCCGTGGATACTCATGGTATGCCGATAAGAGCAATCACTCCGCCAGGTGCAAGACACGATCCTAAAGATGCTTGCACCTTTAATGTCAATAAGTCCTATCGGCACAGTTATTTGACCAACACATCATCATTTAAGTGAAACAAACTCTAAATTTTCTTTCACATAAACATATCCGGAACAAACCGAGGCTGCAACCGCTAGCCAAACAAATAGGCTATTAATTGAAGTAATTAAATTTAATTCGTGAGAGGCTAAATTAAGGCTTGTGCTCACTATGACTTGCGATAATAAAATCACGATTATGCTTATTATCTGCGTGGTGGTCTTGATCTTGCCCCAAATGTTTGCCGCAACTACCTTTCCAGTGCTCATAGCAACCAGCCTGAGCGATGTTACGATAAATTCACGCATCAATATAATGATAACAGGCACCGCGCTTACGAGTCGCAACTCAACAAAGCAAATTAGCGCTGACATTACCAGCATTTTGTCTGCGAGTGGGTCTAAAAATTTCCCAAAGTCCGTTACTTGGTTGTTTTTTCGCGCGAGCTTGCCGTCTAAGTGATCCGTTATTGATGCGACTATAAACACGCAAAGCGCTAGCAAAAATCTGCTCGAAATGGCCTCTCCTAGCAAAAAAAATACCATCAGCGGGACAAGCAATATTCTAAATATCGTGAGTTTGTTTGAGGTGTTCAATGTGTTTCCTGCCTTTTTCTCGGTTACCACAAAAATGGGGGCCGTGCCCGGACGCGCGTTGTGCGTCCGGCACGGTGGCGATTTCATCGCCACCGTGTATTCGTCGAAGTTCCACCGACGAATGCACGGCCCCCATTTTTGCTAGCCTTACATTTAAATCTAGTTCTTAAAATCAAGCACTTGACGAATCTCATCCCAGGAGTAGCCGTACCGCTGGAGGAATGCGACCGCACGCTTCTTGACCTTCTCATCAGAGGCGGCCAATTTGTACTTTTTTTCTACAAGGAGCTTAATTTGCTCGATGGGATCATAGTTGACAGCATCAAGCGCATCGCAAACGGC
>JAZQJR010000040.1:0-3129 GCA_045541715.1 Acutalibacteraceae bacterium | reverse complement strand
ATTCGCGCTGTATTTGCTGCATAGCTTCTAGAAAACCAGATAACGTGTCTATTTCTCTGTTGTATAATTTGTTCGCATTTATTGGTAATAAGCACCCGTTCTTACATATCCGTGCACTCGGCCGAATTATGTACTTCTTTTGATTTATGATTTGAAGGCCTTCAATGTCGATGTCGAAATCCTCAGACAGCATTTGTACAGTATGAATTATCACACGAAATTGAAATGTGCTTTTTATGTCTTTCATGTGATTCATCCTCCTTGTTTGTTAACTGTCTGGTGATGGTTAGGAGCGGTATCCTTTTGTAATCGTGGCAGTCAAGTTTTTTGTTTTTCAGTTTGGACATCGTTTTAGTCCTATGCCGGCCGCGAGGCCAAAGAAAATAATATTTTCTTTGTGGCCCAGAGCTCAACTTTGTTGAGCTCTGGGCTGGCCGAAGGCCCCTGCGGGGCCTTCGGCGCCTCGCGGCGCTGCTAGAGATTGAGCAGTCAATTAACCCAGATTCCTCTACTTGCATTTGATTATTGCAGGAAATATAATGTTATCAAGATGATGAATCCTTACAAATCATCATCTTGTTGCTGATGATATCACAAGAAATTAAACCTGCAAAATATTCATCAAAATAATTTTTAATAGTGATTATTTAGAAAAAATCATCACTATGATGCGGAGGGCGAAGTTATGAAAAACAAAAAATATTACATTGACAGAGTCGGAAAGCTAAAAGATGACGCGCCTATTTACTGTCGGCGCCTGGCCGAGTTAATGGAGGGTGAAAATTGCTCAAACTTAGCGCTAGCTAAAGCGGTCGGCGTATCTGAAGGGCAAATTTCAAATATTTTATACAAAGACGGATATACACCCAACTTTGTGACCATGTGTAAAATTGCAAGGTACTTTAACGTTCCGGTGGACTATTTGGCCGGCCATACAACAGAAAAAAGCCTTGATATGTCCATTCAGAGAATAAGCAATATTACGGGGCTTTACGAGAGTGAAATACGCACCTTAAGGTCACTAAAAGGAGCGGCAAAAAACACTGTTTATAAGATAATGGCAGACAATATATCAACCTCGTTGCATGCATTGTTGGAAGACAAACATCTGCTTGAAATAATAGGGGCTTATTTAACCGCTGACTACGAGAGTGAGCATGGCGCAGCGATGGAAGTGTCAAATGTTTTAATCGCGTACAACAAAAACTCTTCAAAAAACGAAGTAATAGATTGCAAGTACATTCCTTTTATATTTTTAAAGGCAATCGAAGATAAATTAGGAAAACTTCGAGAGAAACTTCTGCGGAAAAAATAGCAAAATACGTTGTTTTATCTAGGATGAAATCTTGGCAAGGCAACGCCTTTTTGATGGACTAAAAACGTCTCTAATAATCGGAACGCTACTTTTTAAAGGCTTACCAGAGTAAAACCTATTCGCTGGTATTTTTCCATGCGCAAACTGCTAAGCGACGTTTAAATAGCTTTTCGTCAAAACACGATTTTTAATGCCGAAGAGATAACTGATCTTCAAAAAGAATCAATCTTGTGAGCAAAAAACAAAAAATATTGACATTAGCTTTAAATTTTAGTAAAATAACGAAAGTTGCGCGACTTATGTTAACTAAAGAAAAGAAATTTGGAAACGGAAGAGAGGATATTTATGAGAAAATGGAAAAGGTTTTTAAGCGTGTTTTTTGTGCTGCAATTTTTTACGTGCAGCCCGTTGGTAGGACAAACTTGGGCTGCTCCAAGTAAATCGCTAGTACTAAGTTCTTCAGCTACAAGGAAGAATTCCACTTCAAAAACAACATCTGCGAAACCTCAAGTAAAGGCGGCAAAGACTAATGCCGAGGCAAAGCTAACTGACCAAGAATTAAAGAAGTATGAATTGTCCGGGATTCACAAAAAAGACTGGGCTCAGCGACTACAGTGGTTTGAGAACAAAATTATCGACCGATATAAGGCAATGAACAAGAAAAATATCTTGGTTGTAGGCGATCAAAAATTCTTGGATGTCTTTAAAGCTGCTACGAGAAAACATAATTGGAAGGCCAACTTTACTTATACAAATCGGGCGAATCCCCCAAAAATAAATGAGGGGGGGCATGATTTAGTAATAGATGCACAGTATGCGCCAGAGCACTTTAAGAAAATTTACGGTAACCTCAATGTTTCCTCCTTCAAGGACGTTTACGCTGAAATCTTGTACGATGAGACATTGACATTCTTAGAAAAGAATGGCGTGGAGTATTACTTTTTTGAAGCACCGGATGAAAAGAAAATAAGAAACTTAGATGACGTAGATAAGAAATTTTTAGGGAAAAGTTTTTCCCACGATTTATTGAAAGACTTGTATAAAGACAACCCAGAATGTTATGAATATATGAAAGAAAGGTATTCGTTAAAACTTAAATTAAAAAATAATGGAAAGCACACCATATTATGTAACACCAGTAGTAAGTTATGCAATGTTGAGAATGAACACAGGTTAACAAGTTTTAGAACAAAAGAAAATTTTGAAAATGAAATATATTTTTATGGCCCATGTATAGTTGCAGGTGAATTTGTAAGTGATAATTATACCATAGAGAGTAATGTACAGAAGTGTATTAACAGTGAGTTTATTGGAATATATGGAGTTGTAAACTGTGGTGTTCGAGGCGGTCGCGATACTTTAAACGATTTTGAGTATATGTTAGATACAAATTTTAAACCTGGAGACATTGTTGTAAATATAAATCGTTCAAATAAGGTTCTTCAACGCGTATTAAGTCAACATAAATCTAATCAATATGAAACGTCACACTTATTCGATAGGCCGCATAACCACGGTCACTGGATGCTGAATAATGGTCTACATATAAACCATGTTGGCAATGAAGTTATTGCTAACTACATATATGAGGTGTTAAAGCCGCAGCTAAGCAAATCTAGCCCCCCTGAGAAACAAAAAACAGTAAAATATCAATACGAAAATGAAGTGGACAGTTTCTTGGACGACAACCCTGACTTCAAGCGCTACCTAGATGGATTAAAAAGTATAAAAGTGCCGACTAAAACCAATGGAAAAGTTGGCTCAATTGTGATGAACTGTAACCCATTTACGCTTGGGCACCGATATCTCATCGA
>JAZQJR010000039.1:0-2229 GCA_045541715.1 Acutalibacteraceae bacterium | reverse complement strand
ACGACCGATTGCTTGGACTCGAAGACCTCATCGGTGACTTCCATCTCGTTGACGCTGAATTTCTCGCTGATGGCTTTGCCGATGGTAGTCTTCGTGTCGTGGAAGGACGGCAGACAGTGCATAAAGATGGCTTCCTTGCTGGCCAACTCCATGACTTTTTTATTCACTTGATACGGTTTGAGCAGATTGATGCGCTTTTCCCACATCTCGTCGGGCTCGCCCATCGAGAGCCAAATGTCCGTGTAGATAACATCCGCATTCTTGGCGCCCTTATTGACGTCCTCAGTCAAGGTGATTTTGCAATCGTTTTCGCTTGCTATCTTCTCGCAAACCTTGACAAGTTTCTCATCCGGGAAAAGCTCCTTCGGCGCGCAAGCCGTGAAGTTCAGGCCCATCTTCGCGCAAGCTACCATCAGCGAGTTGCCCATGTTGTTGCGGGCGTCGCCGAAGTAGGTAAAGTTCACGCCCTTAAGGCGACCAAGTTTCTCCTCGATCGTGAGCAAGTCGGCAATCATCTGGGTTGGGTGGAATTCGTCGGTCAGGCCATTCCAAACCGGTACACCTGCATATTTCGCGAGCTCCTCAACAATTTCTTGCGAAAAGCCACGGTACTCGATGCCATCATAGAGGCGGCCCAGCACGCGCGCGGTGTCGGCGATGCTCTCCTTTTTGCCCATCTGCGAGCTGCCCGGGTCAAGGTATGTCACGCCCATGCCGAGGTCATAGCCAGCCACCTCGAAGGAGCATCTCGTGCGGGTGGAGGTCTTCTCGAACAGGAGGACGATGTTTTTTCCCGCAAGATATTTGTGCGGTGTGCCGGATAGCTTCAAGCTCTTAAATTGTCTGGACAAGTCAATAAGATAGCGAATCTCTTCGCTCGAAAAGTCCAGCAGCTTCAAAAAGTTTTTTCCTCGTAGATTTACAGCCATGATTTGTACTCCTCACATTGTGAATTTTTGATTTTGATGTTGTATTGAATTTTTGGGTTTTCTCGTTTGCCAGCAGCTCCGCGCCGGCCGCGAGGCCAACGAAAATAAATTTTTGTTTTCGTTGTGCCCCCGGAATCAACTTTGTTGGTTCCGGGGGTGGCCGGAGGCCCCTACGGGGCCCTCGGGGGCTCGCGGCGCCCTAGGGCTAGATGTCATCTCGATAGAGCGGCATAGACATACATCTGGGGCCTCCTCGACCGCGGGACAACTCAGAGCTAGGCATCTCCAAAACGGTCAAGCCATTCTCCTTCAAGATCGCGTTCGTCACGTCATTGCGCTGATAGACGACGACCTTGCCAGGGCTGATGCACAGCGTATTCGAGCCGTCGTTCCATTGCTCGCGCTCCCCGACGATCTTGTCATCGCCGCCGCAGGGAATCAATTGGATTTTATCCTTTTTCAAGGCGGCTGCCAAGATCTTTTCGAGGCTCTGGTCTATCTCGCAAATATCCAAATCATTTTTGCCCTGACCGCGTGTAATCTTGTAGACCTTGAGCACCTGAGTCAAGCCGTTGTGGACGGTAAACTTGTCGTAATCGACTTGCGTAAAGACCGTGTCGAGGTGCATCATGGCACGATTATTCGGGATATTGAAGGCCAAAATCTCGTTTATCGAGGTGTTCTCGTGGTTAAAGATGTTTTTCGCGAGAACCTCGATGGCATCGGCCTTTGTACGCTGAGAAATACCTATGGCCAAGATTTCGGAGCTCAAATTTAGGATGTCTCCACCCTCGATGTAGAATGGCTCGTAGCGGCTGTAGTAGATGTCGACCTTGTCCTTGAAGTCGGGGTGGTACTTGAAGATGTACTCGCCGTAGATGGTCTCGCGGCGGCGCGTCAAGAAGCGCATGCGGTTTATGCTGACGCCATTTCCGATGCAGGCAAAGGCATCGCGCGTGAAGTAGAGGTTCGGCATTGGGTTGCAAATGAACGCCGATTGTCTTGAGAGATATTCGCTTAAGGTCTTGTGTCCTGAGGTTTTATCCACCAGCTCGTCGCGATTAACGCCTTGCATCGTCTTGAGCACCAACTCTTTCGGGTCATCGTACTTGCTGAAGAACTCGTAAAGCAAGGCTTGGTACTTCTCCGAATATATGCCTGCCTCCCTTATGAACTGCCTTAAGAATTGCTCTCGAACCTGCGGGTCTCTTAATGTTTCGGCGACTAGGTCCTCTAAATATACAACTTGTGTGCCGTTTTCCTGCAAGATTTCCGCAAATTTATCATGCTCCTCAACGGC
>JAZQJR010000038.1:0-2213 GCA_045541715.1 Acutalibacteraceae bacterium | reverse complement strand
GTGTCCCCTTTGGAGGACCTGGGGGGGGGCGGAGCCCCCCAGGGCCCCCCCGCCGCCTCGCGGCGCCCCGGTGTCTGATCCAGCTACTTTTTTACTGTTTCCTATACTGGACCCAACAACAAAAACGGCCAGCACCTCATTAAGGCGCTGGCCATAAATTACTTCGCGTACTCGATCACTCGACTCTCGCGAATGATGTTAACCCTAATTTGCCCTGGGTAAGACAGCTCGGACTCAATCTTCTTGCAGATTTCCCGCGCGAGGAAGGCCATGCGTTCGTCGTTTACGAGCTCGGGCTTAACCATTATGCGAACTTCGCGGCCCGCTTGAACGGCAAAACAACGCTCAACGCCCTTGAATGACGACGCCACTTCCTCGAGCTTCTCTAACCTCTTGACGTAGTTTTCGAGGTTCTCGCGCCGTGCACCAGGACGAGCTGCAGAAATCGCGTCAGCAGCCTGAACCAGGCAAGCAATAACGGTTTTTGCCTCGATGTCGCCGTGATGCGCGTGAATCGCATGGACGATTGCCTCGTTCTCCTTGTACTTCTTGGCAAGGTCCACGCCGATCTCGATGTGCGAGCCCTCAATTTCATGATCCAGCGCCTTACCGATGTCATGCAAAAGCCCAGCACGTCGCGCCATTGTTGGGTCAAGGCCCAGCTCAGAAGCCATAAGTCCCGCCAAATGTGCAACCTCTAACGAATGCTGCAAGACATTTTGGCCGTAGCTTGTACGAAATCTCAAGCGGCCAAGCAGCTTGACCAACTCGGGATGAATTGAGTTTACGCCAGTCTCGATGGTCGCGCGCTCACCCTCGGCCTTGATGGTCTGATCGACATCTCGCTTCGCACGCTCAATGGTTTCTTCAATGCGTCCCGGATGAATTCTGCCGTCGGAGACGAGATTCTCGAGCGCAATCCTTGCAACTTCGCGGCGAACCGGGTCAAAGCTGGAAATCGTGATGGCCTCCGGGGTGTCGTCGATTATCAAATCAACTCCTGTGAGGGTCTCAATCGCGCGGATGTTGCGGCCCTCGCGGCCAATGATGCGACCTTTCATCTCGTCGTTCGGCAGGGGCACCACACTTACGGTGGCCTCTGCGACGTGGTCGGAAGCACAACGCTGAATTGCAAGAGAAATTATCTCGCGAGCCTTTTTATCAGACTCGTCTTTAGTTTTTTGCTCGAACTCCATGATTTTCACGGCTTTTTCGTGAGTTAACTCCTCGTCCAAGCTCTTGAGCAAATACTCCTTTGCCTGTTCCAACGTGAAGCCGGAAATTTTCTCCAAGGCCTCGAATTGTTGTTTCTTCAGGCTTTCGATCTCCTTGAGTTTTTGCTCCATCACCTTAGACTTCTTATCCAGGTCGCTATTCTTTGCATCCAAGTTCTCAATTTTCTTGTCGAGGGACTCTTCGCGCTGCAAAAGTCTACGTTCTTGCCTTTGGATATCTTTGCGCTTTTCGTTGAGTTCTTTTTCCGAGTCTGTCCGCAACTTATGGACCTCATCTTTTCCCTCGAGCACGATTGTTTTTTTCTTCGCCTGCGCCTCACTGATTGCGTCGCTCAATATTTTTTTTGCTTCCTGCTCCGCCGAATCGATTGTTGCTTCGGCGGCCTTCTTGCGGTGCGCGACGCCAAAATTAAAAGCTACAACCGCAGTTATAGCGCTGGCGATTATAACAGACAGTATAACTAGCCACGATGCCAAACAGGGCACCTCCTTGATTGATTTTGATGTGTTTTTGGGCAGTGCTAACATTGTGCAGATAGCGATAATTTTACAAGTGAGAAAATGGGGCTACTTCGCCATTTTTAAAGCTATTTATCGATCCATTTATCTACAAAGATTTAGCAATACCTTTTTTGAATACTTTTTACCCGAGATATAAACGCCATAAACACAAAAAATTGCTTTTTTAAGAGCGCATACACTTCAAAAACAAGTAAAAAAAGCGAAAAATTTCATAATGGAACTTCGCTTACAATTGTATTATGGAAAAGCAAGTTGTGTCAAGTTGCCAAAACTGAGGGGAGTGCCCGTTATGTGCAGTTGGCCGGTTTTTTCTTTTAAATTTTGAATCAGCATTCTCAGAAAATATCGTAACTACGCTTTTTCACTCCAATAAATTTTGCGCAATAAGGCTCTAAACCAACTCGCATAGGGCACCCCATTTTTCTTTGCATATTTCCGAATCCAATACAGGCACAT
>JAZQJR010000037.1:0-3077 GCA_045541715.1 Acutalibacteraceae bacterium | reverse complement strand
CCAAGTTTGGACGTTTAAAGTTGCGAACCTTAGCAATCATGTGCGGAAATTTGCGAAGTTGGCTGGCTATGAATCTACAATAATAGATAGAGAACCTGAGGCTAAAGTTAACGAGGCCGCGGCAAAGAAAATGGCCAAGCTCCACGATAAGCTCAAAGAGAGTGGCTATGACGGGCATGCCCTCGAAGTTTATTTGATAAGACTTTTATACTGTATGTTTGCAGACGACTCGCGAATTTTTAAAGAGGGCGCGTTTACCGAATATATAAAAGAGTCGAAAGTGGATGGTTCTGATTTGTCCATGAGGATTGCTGAGCTTTTCGAAATTCTTGACATGGACGACGAAAAAAGGAAAAAGAACAAGCTTTTGCCCGAAGACATGAAAAAGAAATTTCCGTATATAAATGGCAAGCTTTTTAGAGAACCGCTCCCCATGGCGTATTTTGATAGCTCGATGCGGAAGATTCTTTTAGATTGCTGTGAAATGAATTGGTTTGAAATTTCACCGGCAATATTCGGTGCGATGTTTCAGGAAGTAACCGACCAAAAGAAACGTAGAGAGCTAGGCGCGCATTATACGAGCGAGGAAAATATTTTAAAAGTTATAAAACCGCTGTTTTTGGACGATTTACGTGAAGAGTTCGAGTTGATAAAGCACGACAAAAGAAAGTTAACTGACTTCCATGATAAGCTAACGCGTTTGAAATTTCTCGATCCGGCGTGCGGTTGCGGAAACTTTCTGATTGTTACTTACGAGCAGTTGCGCCGCTTAGAAATTGACGTTCTTGACATGCTGATCGATGATAGCGACCAGCGCGCTTTTGTCCAGCACTATTGCCGCGTGAATGTGGACCAGTTTTATGGCATCGAGGTGGAAGATTTTCCGTGCCAGATTGCCCACGTCGGGATGTGGCTTGTTGACCACCAGATGAATGAGCGTGTGGCTGAGCATTTTGGTTTTAATTATGCAAGGCTTCCGCTTAAAGCTTCCGCGAAGATTGTAAACGAAAATGCCTTGCGCATTGACTGGAACGACGTTGTGCCCAAAGAAGAGTTGAACTACATAATGGGAAATCCTCCGTTTGTGGGCGCCAGACTTATGAGCAAAAGTCAAAAAGATGATTTGGTGGATGTATGGGACGGACACAAAAGAATAGGAAATCTTGATTATGTGACTGGGTGGTACAAAAAAGCTTGCGATTATATGCTGAACACCAAAATAGAGTCCGCTTTTGTGTCAACAAGCTCTATCGCTCAAGGCGAGCAACCGGCTATCTTATGGCAACCGCTGATGAAGGAAAATAACACAATAATTAATTTTGCACATCACACCTTTAAATGGGGCAACGAAGCTAAAGGAAAGCAAGCTCAGGTGCAATGTGTGATTATCGGTTTTAGCGATTATAAAGATGACAAGGAGAAGAAAATTTTTGATGAAAACAACCTGAGTGTTGCCAATAATATAAATCCCTATCTAGTAGATGCGCCCGATATAATGGTTGAAAGAAGAAGTGAGCCAATATGTGATGTTCCTACCATGGGAATTGGAAATAAACCAATTGACGGAGGATATTACCTTTTCACAAAAGAAGAAAGAGATGAATTTATAAAAAAAGAGCCAAAATCGAAAAAGCTTTTCAAAGAATGGCTAGGCGCAAAAGAGTTTTTAAATGGACAAAAGCGATACTGTCTATATGCAAAGGATTGTCATCCTAGCGAATTGAAAAAAATGCCTGAAGTTTTAAAAAGAATAAAATTAGTTAGAGATTATCGCTCAAATAGCAAGAGCCTGCCCACTCGAAAATTGGCAGACTATCCTCTTGAATTTCATGTCACAAACATTCCTTCATCAGATTATATCGTAATACCCAGGATTACCTCTGAAAATAGAAAATATATCCCACTTGGATTTATAAATAAAAACGTAATAACCAGTGATGTTACCCATATAATACCAAACGCAACCTTATACCACTTCGGAATCTTAACTTCAAGCGTACATATGGCATGGATAAGGGCTGTGGCTGGTCGATTAGAAATGAGATATCGGTATTCTAAAGACATAGTTTACAACAACTTTATATGGCCAGACCCTACACCCACACAAAAAGAAAACATAGAAAAAGCCGCACAAGCTGTACTGGATGCGAGAAAGCTTTACCCAGATAGTACGCTTGCCGATTTGTATGACCCGAACACAATGCCTCCTGAACTTACCAAGGCCCACGAAAGGCTCGATAAAGCCGTTAAGGCCGCCTACGGCAACAAAGGCTTCGAAACCGAAGAAGAAATCGTCGCCAGCTTGATGAAACTCTACAAAGAGGCGGTCGAGAAGGAAAAGAACGATAAACGGAAGATATCTTAGCCTTAAAGAGGAGGAATGAATATGTTTAACGAATATCAGTGGGAAAACTACCTCAAAGCCGGCGGAGATAAAATTGTTAAACTTTTTGAAGAAGTTACTGATGATAGCATTCACGGCTTTGACAAACTTTGCGCTACTATCGGCGAACTACACAAATGCTATTGCCCAGATAAGTTTATCAATCAAGCGGTAAAGACTGGGGTAGTTGAGTTTTTTGCCGACTTTGATTTATACGAAACGGCACCGTTCTTTAAAAAGAACGCTAAATATACTTGCGAAAAAGCTTGCCTTAAAGTCTGGGACACCATAAAAAAAGAACTGGAGCTCAAGAAAGACTCTGAAGTTTTAGAGGTCTTTATTGATAAACAAATATACTTAACAACCCAGCTAGCCAAAGAGCGCCCTGAGATTTTCATTCCTTATTATTTCTATGGAAATTTCAATATTGTGGTGGTGTTGGCTAAATAACTGTATCGATAGACTTATTGACATGAAAGGCTGCATAAAGAAACATCGTCAAATCAACCATTTCGATGGAGCGGGAAACACAGCAAGTTTTCCGTCTAAATCTTGCAAACTAGTGTCTTTGAGGAAAGTTGTTACTTTCGATCAAATGTGTTTCTGATTTTGTTTGAATTAGACATCTCGGTGGTATAAAATCACGATAAACACTGTATCGATCGCTAAAGAATACTTTTACGTTCCACTTTTT
>JAZQJR010000036.1:0-2218 GCA_045541715.1 Acutalibacteraceae bacterium | reverse complement strand
GCACTGTATGTGTCCAAATTGAAATATCAGATTTTGCACTTAGCGTCTTCCGCGTGAGTAAGCCAATTGTTTTGACAAAACTTTAGCGCGACATGCCAGCGCGGGCTCCGCGCCGCGACGTGTCCTGTGCGGTCACGCACCACCAATAAATACTTTCAGAAAAACAGCCTCCTTAATATGTCTGAATTTTTAAATTGTTGCTCTGCTTAAGCAAATTTCGCCTTGCAAGCAAATTGAACTAAAACTCGCAACGCATTGATTTTTTTGCGCAGTATGATAAAATGTATCTGAATCTTAATTTCAAAGGAGGATATATTATGTCAAAATCACAAGCGATCGCGTTTTTTGAGGAAATCTCAAAAAACAACCAACTTGCCCAGGAGGTCAAAAAAGTAGTAGGAGGAAAAAACTCCGACGAGGCAAAAGCTAAAGAATTACTTTCTTTGGCAAAGGATCATGGATTTAACTTTACGCAAGAGGAGGTAGAAAGTGTTCAAAAAACGCAGTATACGAAGTTTTCGATTGATGACTTAGTAGAGGTGAGCGGAGGAAAAGGAGGCTTCAAGTCAAGTTTTATGGCGTTGGCACTGCTGGCCGGAATAGGTGTTGGCGGAGCGACTCTGGCCAATAATGAAGCTAGTGCAGATGGCCCAGAGTTTACGGTAATAGGGTCAGATGCAGCCTGCGCAAAACAAAATTCGAACACGGATACCATGGAAAGTAAAGTTGCATCTCAAACAACAGAAGCAGACCAAAAGACAGACAATACGAGCAGCTCTCAAAGCTCAATATGCAGCGAGAAAATAAAAACCCTTGAAGATATGATTAACATATTACATAACGGAGATCCTGAAGAGCAGCCAAAATTGGAGGAAAAACTTAATGCTGTTGAGCAGAAAGGCTTGGGCGATGCAGCGTATTTTGAAGCACTAGATATGATTGCTCGAAAATTTTTTAATAATAACGAGATAACCCTTCCTAGAAATCCAAAAACCGCAAAAGAGTGGATTAGACATGGCGCTAAAGTTTTTGCAGCATTTCCAATGCTAAAAGGCCTAGTTGGTGTTGCTAAATCCCAGAACGATAATGATGGCTTTGCTAGCGCAGAGATGGTTGGTGTTTTCGTCGAGTATTTCGACGCGGCTGAAGTAGCGCTAAACATTGATGGTAAAGATGATCTAACGGCAACAAACACAAAGTACAAGCAAGTTAAAGGCTATGACCGTAGGTATACTCTTGTTCATGAGTTGGGACATGCAGTAGATTGTTTGCTTCAAAATATGAACGGTAGACGAATTTTTGAGGAAATATTCGATTGTGTAAATCCAAACGAACAATATAATCCTTCGGCAAAAGAAAAATACGAAAAAATGGATGAAAAGGCTCAGAGCCTAAACAACTCTAGACTCGAAAAACTTAAGACGGAAATAGGTACGCTTAGTCCATATGCAGCAAATCAAGCTAATTATAACACGATGCTAGCAGAAGGCTTTGCGGAGGCAATCACAGATGTCGTTATAAATGGAAACGAGGCACAAGATTTGTCTAAATTGGTTTTGAAAAGTTTAATGGAAAAAAACTTCGATGATGGGTATCTTACAGATATGGGGTTAGCGTAATCGGCCGAATGAAGAACCCACACGTCATTTGCTTTCGTTATCACCGAATATGTTCCATAATCGTTAAAAGACGATTTTCCAGATGGAAGATTAGATAGCGTCCAAGTCTTGCCATCTGTGGAGTAATATAGACCGGTGCCGCTGTTGTATCCTCCGGCGTGCCATAATCCATCGGTGTACGTTATAGTTTGAAAGCCTCCAGTTGTAACATTAGACTGCGTCCAATTCATACCGTCTGTTGAATAATATAGCCCGGTGTCGCTGGATAAACCGCTAAGGACCCATACGCCATTGGCATACTCTGCCATGTCGCAAGATGAGCCAGGGAAGCTAACGCTCGTCCAGGATTTTCCATCAACTGAATAATAAAGTCCCTCATATTCATCGCCTGCATATCCACCGGCTACCCATATTCCGTTTGCGTGCGTTGCAAAGGAACAATCCCCGGAAATATTAGCTTTCGTCCACGTTTCACCGTCTGTGGAATAGAACATGCCATCGTAGCCGCCGGCTAACCACAAGCCGTTCGCGTGCGTTACAAAATTCAGTTGCATATCGGAGAGCGTCACTGTCGACCACGACTTGCCGTCTTTAGAATG
>JAZQJR010000035.1:0-2083 GCA_045541715.1 Acutalibacteraceae bacterium | reverse complement strand
CCATCTCATATTCCGCATTACTTTTTAGCAGAGCCTTTCGACCTGGCAAAGAAAATGTTCCGTCCTTAATCAACGTGTCTTCTACCCACCGAATCCCTCGATAAATGTTACTTTCCGCAACATCATGGCTGGCTGCAATGTGAGCATATGTGCGGTGTTCTCGCAGATACTCCAGCACCACCAACAGCAAGTTTTCTATGCTCAGCTTTTGATGGTTCCCTCTTCGTTGATATTTTGATGAGTGTCTTTTCTTCAAAATTTCTACCATTTTTTCAAACGTACTTCGCTTTACTCCTGTAATTCTCCGGAATTTTGCTCCTGAACAATTCGCTATTTTTTCATATTTCATGCCTTATATTTTACTCTGTATATTTATTTTCGCAAGAGGTTTAGTATTCTATTTTACTGTTTATGCATAATGATCTCATTGAATATATGAAAATTTAGCAATGCTGCAAGTTATATGGATAAAACTTGCTTTGCTCCATATTTTTATGGAGCAGCCTCACGGCCCCGATTTTAAGGCACAGCCCCAAATTTTGACTTTAAAAGGATGCGTTTATGACATTAAATGAGGTTTACTTGATCGGCAAAAAGATTCTTAGCGAGGCTGGCTGCGACGCTCCCGCCTTTGACGCTATGCGTATTTTCGAGATGTGCTTTGGCTTAAGTCGGCAAGATGTAATCTTGACAAGAAATGCCTTTGCAGACGAGACAAAGGCTGCCAAATTTTTTGAGTTAATTCGTCAGCGCGCATCAGGAAGACCTTTGCAATATATATTAGGCCGCTGGAATTTTATGGGCAATGAGTTTAAGGTCGGTGAGGGCGTGCTGGTACCTCGTGATGATACGGAAGTTGTGGTGAATGCGGCGCTTGATTGCATAAAAGATGTCAACTCACCGAGGATTTTAGACTTGTGTGCAGGACCAGGAACGATTGCTATAACCCTAGCAAAACAGCGACGGGAGGCAACCGTTGTAGCGGCGGAACTGTCCGATGTGGCGCTTTGCTATCTTAAGGAGAATATCGCGCTTAATGGAGTAAAAAACGTTATTCCAGTTCAATTTGACGTGCTTTTAGACGCAGATCCTTTTGAGTATGATGACTTCGAGATAATCGTTTCGAATCCACCGTACATTCCTACCAGTGACTTAAAAGGCTTACAACTAGAAGTCCAAAACGAGCCTCAAATGGCATTAGACGGCGGAATAGATGGCTTAATATTTTATCGAGCTATCGCTCAAAGTTGGACTAAGTGCTTAAAAAAAGGCGGCCATCTTTGTGTTGAGGTTGGTCAAGGGCAAGCGAATGACGTTAAAGCTATATTTGAAGAAGCTGGCTTGGCTGACATCGCGATTAAACGTGATTTGAACAATATCGAGCGAGTTGTGCAGGCAAAAAAATAAACTCGATAGAAACTATCGAATTTATAAAAAGATTGGTAAAATTTTAAGCGACTAAACAGCCCTTGTAACTTTGCCGGCCCTCAGGCAGCGAGTACAAGCGTGAACGCGCATCGGAGTCCCGTTAACTAGCGCCTTAACGCGACGAACATTGGGCTTAAAAGTTCTATTTGAACGTCTGTGAGAGTGAGAAACCTTTATTCCGAAAGCGATACTTTTTCCGCAAACATCGCACTTTGCCATGCGTGCACCTCCTAAATTTTAGATGTAACTAACTATAGTCTATCAGAAATTAAGCAGAAAATCAAGGGTGGGACACAACGGGCATTGCTAAAATTTGATATACAGTGTAAAATGAAAGCATGGGTAAAGAACTTAAGCGCCCGAAATGTGGGAACGACAAAATAGTAAAAGCGAAATTAATAACAAAAAACAGCGATATTTGTGCAAAAAATGCGAGTGTCACTACACGATAAGCCAGCGCGGCTATCCAGAACATATCAAGAGGAAAGCCATAAAGCTGTACTTGGAAGGAAATGGCTTTAGGAGGATCGAAAGGATTCTTGGCATTGCTAAAGCTGCATATATAGCGACAGTTTTGCTGATGAAAAGAATTGAGTCAAACAACGGTGTCTAGCCTTTTTTATCATTTGATTTTATAAGGCAATTGCCTGTATAT
>JAZQJR010000034.1:0-2795 GCA_045541715.1 Acutalibacteraceae bacterium | reverse complement strand
GCGGTCACGCACTTACCCATACCAAGTGCCACTGACTAAAATTCCGTTTTGAAATTGCAACTGGCAACCGTTTGACCATCGGCTCAAAGTGCCATCGCTATTTATCTCCAGCGGCTGAACCATGTTCAGCGTTCCGGTAATTCCGCCTCCCTCAAAACTCACATTTCTCAACGTGTAATAGTGCATGTCGATATCGCAGCCGGCGTGCAGTGTGTTTTCGGCGTAATCTCCCTAGGCTTTTCTGTTTTGCACGTATGTCCATTTTGTCGTATATGTAATGTCAGACTCGCTTATCCGCGCCAGACCGTGCAAAGTTATGCCTCTTCCGCGTAAGAACGCTAATTGTTCGCTCAAAGCCATAGCGCGGCTTTGGCCTGTGCGGCCACGCACCATCGAACACAGCACGCCGTTGGTTAGATCAAGAGAACCATTATAAATCGCCAATTGTCCGGCTCAAGCTGAATGTAGTTGCTGTTGTTATTCCACGCAACTCGCACGCTGTAGGCGTTTTGGGTAATTTTTGTCGCGAACTCGGAGTTATCAACTTTTTTCGAAACTTCAGTGCTAATCTCGCTCGCAGTCTGGGTCAGGGCGGTTTTTGTTGCATAAGTATTCGACGCTGAGTTTTTGGTCAAATATGTTGCTGAAATTGTGCTCGACAATTGACCATCAGCTGCCTTAAAGGCTTGTGTCACATTGCGTTCAACACCGCTTATCGAGTCAGTCACGCTCTGCTTATATTCCTGAGAAAGGCTCTCTGCCTCAACAGAGCCAGCTTTGATAAGCGCACCATTAATCGTTCCAGCAGTTATAAATTCAGCAACAATCGCGCCGTCCATCGTCATGGCCAACTCAAATGGGCCATTTATCCCGGTTGAACTGTAGCCAAGTCCAGATAAATTCCAGCGCCAAACTCGTTGCGCGCTGTTCATATCTGGCGTATCCATAATGAAAATTTCCTGCGGCTTTTCAGACGGATGAAGCACAACGTAACCACCAGAATTGCCCGTAATCAGCTGTGTAGCGTTAATTATCGCTTGCTCGAGGGCTGTTGTGGTCTCTTCTTTTTGCTGTTTGACATATTGGCGTTGGGTATCTCCGTATTTTGGATTTACGTTGCCTAAAATCACCTTTTTGTAACGCCGTGAAAGTGAGTCAAACTCGTAGCTTATGACCTTTGTGCTAAGCTCAATTTTCAAATCCTCATGGAAAATCTGCACGGTGTCACCGATATAAACTTTTTCTAATACAGAAAAATCCTTATACTCCTCGGTATCTTGAAGTGGCACAAACTAAACCGTAGCGGTAACTTGAGGCTTATCAATGCCGTTTTCGAACTCTTGTTTCGCAGCGTTTTTAAGAGATTCTAAAGCTTGGGACTCGCTTGTATTCTCATCTATTTTTACATCAGAATAATGAATGCGAGTAGTTTTCACATTCGCATAATTGCCAATATTTTTGATTTTGCACTGGCGGAGTGGCCACAATAGTCTTGCTGATCCTATTTGATGCTCGCGGCTAATTATGAGGCCGCCGTAGGCGCATGCTCCACCGCTAGGTGGTGGCCGTCTTCTTTTAAGCCGGTTGGCATAATTTTTGTTGCAACGCTGGACAAATCGCTCACAAGCCGCAACCCTGTAAGGTTTTTTCGATACCGGATTGACACACTGCGGTCGGCGCCGATGCGTTTTTCCATTCTCACAAAGAAGTTATCGCGCTCAACTTCACCACCCCAAACCGTTATAAACGCATTATCAGCACCTAAAATCGCCTTTACTGGGCTCATCATTTGGTAATACGCGGTGTTTACAGTTTCAATATTGGAAGTACCTATAAATGGCGTGCCAGCTAGAATTTTCGAGATTGCCAGCGCTCCATTTCCGGTTGGTCTTGTGTCCTCGAGAAAATAGTCTAAAAGGTCGTAAAAAATATGGCGCGCATAGAAAACTGGATTTCCAAGCATATCGACGTCAGAATTGTAAATTCCCAAGAACGCTTGTTGTATTTTTTTATATCAGTTAATTTCTCTCACCGTTATGCGGTTTTTGTAGAGTCCACGTTTAATTTCATTTAGTAGCTTTTCGTTGAATTTTATAAATTAGTTGAACTTTTGTTGAATTATCAAAAGCAGTTAGGATTTCACTTAACTGCTTTTTAGTTTGGCCTTCGTAGCGCTAACATTGCATACCTCAGTACGAGTGCCGAGCAAAAACAAATACCGAAAAATTTCAGAACTAGCCGTTTCATTTCGTTTACCCCACTCACAAAAATTGCAGCTATCTAAAAGATTTAAGCAATACTTTTGCTCGCAAACAGCTGTAAACAATAACTAAGTTTATGCACAGTGGGCACGGCTTAATTGTTGACATCAACCCAATGCCATGGTATAGTTGAATTAACAATATATAACTAAATTGGAAATTATGTCGCTATAATTTTGGCTAAACATTGCAAAAGAGGAGGGGCGGAGAATGAAATTAAGCTGGAATGAAATTCAGCATAGAGCTGTACAATTTTCGAAAAACTGGAAAGATGCAAAGGATGAAAAAGCGCAGGCACAACTTTTTTTGAATGAGTTTTTTCATGTTTTCGGTGTGGATTTAAAACGAGTAGCATTATTTGAGAAAAAAGTGCCTATGGGCCAAAAACGCGAGGGATATATAGATTGTCTGTGGAGAGGCACAATTTTAATTGAAATGAAATCTCGAGGGAAAAGTCTAAATAAGGCATACAAACAAGCGCATAATTACGCATTTAATTTGACGGACGAAGAACTCCCTGAGTACATAATGGTT
>JAZQJR010000033.1:0-3210 GCA_045541715.1 Acutalibacteraceae bacterium | reverse complement strand
ATGTTCGCGAAAGGCCCTCCGTGCATGACGGCCGGCGTGCCCTCGAGGGTTTGAATCACATTCGGCTTGCAGGCTTCCTTCAAGAGCGCCGCCATCGCACCGTTTGCGTTTAGATCCTTGGCGTAGACCGGCTCACCATCGTGGTTGTAGGCCACCAAAATCCGGCCGAGGCGCGCCTTCAAGTCAGCAAGATCCGTCGCCAGGCACAAAATCGCCATGACCTCGCTGGCCACCGTTATGATGAAGCCGTCCTCGCGCGGAACGCCATTGGCCTTGCCGCCAAGGCCCACCACAATGTTGCGCAGAGCCCGATCGTTCATGTCGAGACAGCGCTTT
Source organism: Acutalibacteraceae bacterium (assembly GCA_045541715.1). Taxonomy (GTDB): domain Bacteria; phylum Bacillota; class Clostridia; order Oscillospirales; family Acutalibacteraceae; genus CAG-557. The sequence goes on along the minus strand of JAZQJR010000033.1, from coordinate 2,874 downwards.
ATCAAGACTTTTCGCGGGTCTATCTTCAAGGCATTTCCCTGTTGAAGATGGTTGTCCAGAAGCGCGCAGAGCAAGTTGTTGGCGCTGGTTATCGCGTGCATGTCGCCCGTGAAGTGCAAATTTATGTCCTCCATCGGAAGCACTTGCGCGTAGCCACCGCCAGCCGCGCCACCCTTAACGCCGAAAACCGGCCCGAGAGATGGCTCCCTCAACGCGATGATGGCCTTTTTGTTTATCTTCGCCATGGCCTGCCCGAGGCCGATGGTCGTGGTGGTTTTGCCCTCCCCGGCCGGCGTCGGGTTTATGGCGGTCACCAAAATCAGCTTGCCGTCGTCTTTATTTTTTAACCTCTCAAAAAGCGTATCGTTGAGTTTCGCCTTATATTTCCCGTAAAATTCGAGCTCATCCTCGGTTATTTCCAAGTCCTTCGCAACTTCCTTGATATGTCGCATTTTCGCATTTTGAGCTATTTCGATGTCCGTCAGCATTACGCGTCCCACCCTCAATCAAATTTACAAAAATTATAGCATATCCATAGTTTGCTGCAATATGAGCATAACTGCAGTATGCTCGCAGATAAGTCAGTATTGTCAGTATCAGATCTTCTATATTCAATTTTGATGTTTTTCTTTATATTGTACCATCCTTAATTATTTAGCTGACACACTCCATTTATCTTACAATCAACTATTTATGTGTCTCCATTATAACACAGTCATCAAAGCGCTATAAACATGTTGACTAGCAGGCTGCATACCGATCCCAGTAGCGCGCCAGCAAGAACGTCCGTCGGGTAATGCACTCGCAGATAGACCCTCGAAAATGCCATCAGAATCGCGAAAATGAAGGCCGGGATGGAGATAAGTCCAAAACAGGAGGCTAGCATACAAGAGGCCGCGAACGATGATGAAGTGTGTCCCGATGGGAATGAGTATGAAACAGGCTCCTTTATGAGCATTTCCTCTTGAAGCAAAAACTTCGTCGGGCGACTTCTTGCGACCATTTGTTTGATTACGATTTCTCCGAGGAAGCCGCTCAAAAGCAGCGCCAATATTATTTTTACTCCGACATTTCGATACCCGCGATTGAACAAAAATGGCACCGCCACCGCAAACCACACCATGCCGTTGTTGCCCATCTTCGTGAGGATGATCATCCAGCGGTTCAGGCGCCTCTTGTGCATTCGCTGGATATTGAAAATGACCCTCTTATCCATCCGCTTAAGTTTGTTTATCATTTATTTTCAAGTCCTTTTTATGATCTTTATGTAATTATATCATAAAATCTAAACTGAAGCATTTTTGCATTGGGAATCTGTCTCGCTGGTAAGAACTACGGTATTACCAAAGGACGGCATATAAAAGCTAGAGCGTGTTCACATAAGCAGTAGACAGAGTAGAGAAAATCTGATGCAATCGGCATATGAAAATAATTAAAAAACAATTTGAAAAAATAAAACGGTTCAAGCCAATAGAGAGAAAACCTGCAAAAATATCGAACCATCAAATTTTAAACGCATTGCTGTATTTGATAGAAAATGGTTGTAAATGGAGGGTGCTCCTCGGTTTTTGTCAACAAAAGGCGCCGCGCGATATAGTGCGGCGCCGACATATTTTATGACGGCTTAATGTTAATTAAATGCGCGACGGATGGGATGCTTTCGCCTTGCTGCGTCGACATGGGAGACATGAGTGCACCTGTGGCCATAAATAGGATGTTTTTCAGCTCATTATTTTTCAGCTGGTTTAGGATCATCGAGCACAAAACTGATGCGGAGCAGCCGCACCCAGAGCCACCGGCATGTACGTCTTGAGCTTCTTGGTCGTAAATGAGAAGGCCACAATCCTTGTGATTGTTTTTCATTTGAATGCCGTTGCGTGCGAGGAGGTCCTTCATCAGTTTGCTGCCAACCTCGCCGAGGTCTCCAGTTAAAATTAGGTCATAGTCGTCGGGCTGAGTGTTTGTGTCGCGGAAGAAATCCTCTAACGTAGCGGCAGCGGCTGGTGCCATCGCGGCGCCCATGTTGTTTGCGTCCTTTATGCCAAGGTCCGTGATTCGCCCGATCGTCACACTGGAGATTTTCGGATTTTGCCCGTTGCTGCCGACAACAATAGCGCCGGAGCCCGTGACAGTCCATTGCGCGGTGGGAGTTCTTTGGCCGCCATACTCAAGCGGAAACCTGAATTGGCGCTCCGCGGAGCAAAAATGCGAAGACGTAACTGCGATGCAATTTCTCGCGACGCCCGTGTCGACCATGATTGAGGCAAGCGCCAACGTTTGCGCCATGGTCGAGCAGGCTCCATATTGGCCTAGGAAAGGAATGTTTAAGTTGCGCAGGCCGAAAGTCGACGAGATGCATTGGTTGAGCAAGTCGCCCGCAAAAATAAAGTCAATGTCGCTTTTGTTGATTTTGGATTTATCTATCGCCAAGTTTACCGCCTTCGACTGCAGTTTGCTCTCGGCCTTCTCCCAAGAAGATTCTCCCAAAGTTGTATCGTCAAATGTTTGATCAAAAAACTTGCCCAAAGGTCCTTCGGCTTCTTTCTTGCCGCACACCGAGGCAAAGCCTTCAATCGAAGGCATGTTCTCCATCTGTATCGTGTATTTCCCGACTCTCTTGGCCATAAAAACTCTCCTTTTCGCAAGGCTACGCGCTAATCGGGAGTGCCCTAATCAAGCACCTTGGCGCCGCGAGGCGCCGAAGGCCCTATGGGCCTTCGGCCAGCCCAAAGTTCAACAAAGTTGAACTTTGGGCCACAAAAAATATCATTTTTTGCCTCGCGGCCCGGCCAGATCAGCTACCCAAAGAGAAATTTCTCACTCAGGCACTCCCCGTGAATATTTTCACTTTATTATTGGAAACTTTTAGCTCGT
>JAZQJR010000032.1:0-2181 GCA_045541715.1 Acutalibacteraceae bacterium | reverse complement strand
ATATTCACTGCTTCTATTCAGTACAAAATATAGCTTTTTTCATGGCGAATGAGAGGCTTTAATTATTGGTACAGTTTCTAAGAATCAGTATCAATAATTAAAGGTATATCGATAAGAATACTAAAAGCTGTAATCTATGGTTTACGCTCTATAGCCGCGAGGCGCGCATTACTCAATTTATTGAGTAATGGGCGGCCTCGCGGCGTGCTCTGCCTATAGCTATAACAGCTAACAGTGCTGCGGCTAGATTTGCCCACAACTCCCGAAGACCTATGTTAATATCTCATTTAGCTTCCCGATCAAAGGCCATAACAAAGAAGTCGTCATCGGAACCCGTCGGCATTAGGGTCGTCACAAAATAACGTATGTCGTCCATGGCGTGGTCATTTTCCTTCACGGGCACATCTTTGCTGTAGGAGTCCTCCCAACGGTAAAGGCTGAATTCGCGCATAGCGTCCTTGCAAGTTTTGCAAATTTTTATGCTGTTGTTTTTCAGCGCCGTAGACACCTCTCTAATCCCGTCGACGACGTTGTTTTTTGCCGGAATGACCTTGAATTTGCCGTATTTCCTGACCAGCGTAATGAAGCTAGCTGCCGACGGGTCAACGGTTATAGAGTCAACGCTAAGACCTTCAGTTAAGGCGCACAGCGCCTGATAATGTTCCTCGTCTGTTCTAGATGAACCTTCTTTACGCGAGTCATAATAGTACTCGTTGATGCGGTAAAAAGTTTCGTTGTAAAGGCCCCACAGCCCAAACGATGCCGGGTTGACCGTACCATAGTCGCAGGAAACAAAATATTTTTTAAACTTACCGCTCGGCATCTCGCAAAACACGTCAGGGTCTTGCATGTAGGGGTAGATGATGCCCTGCGTCGCGACCCACTTGCCCTCAATAAAGCGCTCGTAGAAGGTACCCGTGTAAAGGCCCTCGTACCTTTTTTTCATGGCCGCCGAAAGCGAAGGGTTGTCGTCCATGGTGAAGTGCAAATAAAGCGCATTTTTCTTGGCCCGATTCAAAATCCACTCCTGGTAAAACCAGTGCTGCGGGTACTCGGGATTGCAGTTAAAAAAAAATTTAGAGCCCTCAACGGAACACCTAGCAATGGCTTGTTCAACGAACGACTTTGGCATCAAAGCGACCTCATCGAACAAAATGCCCGATAAAGTCATGCCCTGAATAAACGCGGCCGAGGACTCATCTTTGCCGCCAAAAAGATAAAACAGATTTCTGCGCTTGCCGTTGGTAACTTCCAAAAGGTTCTCAGAGAGCTTCAACTTGCAGTTAAAGCCCAGGCTCATCAAAATTGGTATAATCGGGGTGACAACGTTTCGTTTCACAGACTTTATGGTCTTCCCGCAAATTGCGAAACTCGAATTATTAAACCTATAAAAAGCCCACGCCACAAACGAAATACCCATGCACAGCGTCTTACCGCTTCTAACGGCGCCGTCGCAAATCAAGGCGTCACAATTTTTGTATTGACTGTTTTCGTGCCAAAAAGTCAGCGCCTTTAATTGTTTTTTCGAAAACTCATCAAATTTCATCAATTTGGTGAGCCCCTTCGTTGGCGGAGTTAAAGACCACGGTACCTTTTTCAATCGCATCGTAAAAAGAGTAGGCTTGACTTTGATCGGTAAAATCGAGTTGCTGCAGTTTTTCAAGAGCTCTTAGCCTGTCGAAAAACTTGATTTCTAAAGCTCCATCCTTAATTTTTATTTCTGAAACGTTAAACAAATCCAAATCTTGTATTTCTTTTATGTCCAGTTTTTTCGAATACATCAATTTAACAGCATCAGTAATGCTGCCAAACGCGAGTTTTTCGTAACCGCTGCAAGCCTTATACAAGAGATTTTTGCGTTTTTGTTTATAAAGCTCATCAATTTGGTCGGCAATAGAGTCTTTGCCAATTAGCAAATTCCCGATTTTTAAAGCATTGCTCTCGTAACCCGCCTTAAAGGCCGACTTCTCGATATCGCCGGTGTTAACGTAATTAAGGCAAAACTGCAACTCCTTAGAGCTCAATTTGTTATTCGTCGACGTACCCATCGTGTCCCCCTTTACACTGTTTTCAATAAAGGGGCCAAAAAGCAAAAAAATTGCCCCTAAGAGACAAACATATTGAAAAAATTTTAAATTTTATAGTTTTTTTATTTTCGCTATGGTATCATTAAGCTATAAG